>JAUVCD010000318.1 GCA_030590865.1 Myxococcales bacterium
GGTTCGACGAAAGCCCCAAGACCCGACTCACCGAGGGCATCGCCTACCCAATCGTCGTCGAGTTCTTCGACGCAAAAGAACTCGCCACGGTGCGACTGGACTGGAGCTCGTCGACCCTGCCGCGATCGCCCCTGTCAGGCCGTCATGTCTCCAAGCCTAGCAGCGAGAGCCCTGGGACCCATCAAGACGCCCTCAGTCCGGCCCCTCGCTAACCCGCTGAATCCTCCCCCTCGCCGTTCCCCTTCCCCGGTCCGCCACCGGCGCGAAGGTCAGCCACCTCCAGCTTCAGCGCCTGGCAGCGAGCATCCAGGATCCCAAGCCGTTGTGCCAGTACATTGCGGTCATCGAGCAGACCGCTCACCACGGTGGAAAAATGGAAAAGAATCACCATAACCAATCCAACCAGAACGAGGAGCAACGCACTGGGGACATGGTGAACGCCTAGAGTGAACGACAGGGCCTCGAGCCAGTCACGCTTAACCGTGAGAACGATGACCGCCGCCACCAAAGGAAACCACAGTAGGGCATAGCGCTCCTTGAGCCGCCGCCGTCGAATCGCCTCGATGAGCAGCACAATGAACAGGATCGCGCCCACCGCCACCCATATTTCGATTCTACGGTAATTGGGGAGCTGGCTTACTGCGTCCTCAGGCGTCACGGGCTTTCCTCCTCCGCTCTGGAATCACTCGAATGACATGGATCAACACTGCCAGTGTGACCTTCAACACGTAATAGGGACTCAGCAGCATCGTAATGCTGGATCGCCCGCCGGTCCGTGGACTCATCTGGACCGGTATCTCTTCGACCAAGAATCCAACCCGGGCGAAAGGCACGTAGCTCTCCACTTCCGGATAGTCATCCGGATAGTATCGGCTGACGTACTCGGAGGCGTCCTGACTGAAGGCGCGATACCCGCTGGTCACGTCCTTGACCCTAACCCCGGCGACACATCGAAGAAGCCAGGCGAACATCCGCGTGCCGATCTGACGTCCCAGGGTCGACACGGCACCGCCGGCGCCTTTCACGTAGCGAGAGCCCACTACGACGTCTGAGCGCCCCTCCAGGATGGGCTCGACCAGCGCGGGGATTGCCTCCCCTGGGTGCTGACCATCCCCGTCGAACTGCACGGTGACGTCAGCGCCCCATTCGACCGCCACCTGAAACCCAACCTGCACCGCACCACCGATGCCGACATTGAGTGGACAGTGAATCACCCTCAAAGGCACCTGCGTCGCGAGGTCCTCGAGGACCGCCCGAGAGTCATCCGTCGATCCGTCGTCCACCACCGTGATCAGCCATCGCCAATCCTCACGGCTGTGTCGCACAGCTTGAAGGCTGGCGATCACTCGGCGGAGATTCGCCGCTTCGTTGTACGCCGGCACGACGATGGCGATTCGCGGCTTGGTCACCTTGCCCTGCGAGATTTAGCATGGACCCCGAGCTGTGGTAAGGAGGATCATCGGTGCGTCGGCTCAACCGATGGCGGTGTCGAATGACCCCCAATGGTCCAGCCTCCAGTCAGGCAGGTGAGTAGCTCGAATGTGCGGCATCTTTGGTTTCGTTCTAGAGCGAGGGGCCCCCGCAAATCGCGACGTCTTCGATGCCGCCGTCACAACCCTGTTCACCCTATCGGAGCCACGGGGTAAAGAGGCTAGCGGCCTGCTGGTGGCCTTGGGTCGTCACATCGAGGTGCTCAAACGACCGCTCCGTCCGAGCCAATTTCTCGCGTCCCGAGACTTTGCCCAGTTGTCAGCCAGCACCGCGGACCTAGTGTCCCGAGAAGGGGACACGCTGACGTGCCCACTAGTCGTGATCGGTCACTCCCGGCTGGTCACCCATGGAGCCGAAGCGCTAGAGGACCATAACCAACCTGTCATCGCGGGTCGCCTCGTCGGAGTGCACAACGGTATCATCACCAATACCGAGCTGTTGACCAGGCGCCATCCTTCGCTGCGACCCACGAGCGACCTCGACTCGGAGGTTCTCTTCCGACTGATCGATGATCGGGCACGAGCATGGGGCAATGTTCAAGCCGCAGTCAGCCAGGCATTTGGCGAGCTCGAAGGAACCGCGTCCATCGGCTGCCTGCGTGATTGCCGACAACTCGTGTTGGCCACCAACATCGGCTCACTGTACTTCGCTCACGACCCTGAGACGGGGAGGCTCGTCTTCACGTCCGAGCGCTACTCTCTCGAGCGATTCCTCGCCCATGGCCACTGGCCCATCTCCGGCGCGGTGCGCCAATTGACAGCCGGCAAAGGCCTCTGGCTCGATCTGCCATCTCACACCAGCAGGCTCTTCGAGCTTGGCGAGCCAGCACCGACCATTCACGACCGGCCCCCCAAGACCGAAGCCCCGGTCGTCATCGAACGCCGCTCAGCCGTGGGCACTCAAACGCTGCAACGCTGCACCCAATGCATCCTGCCGAGCACCTACCCTTTCATCACCTTCGACGACCAGGGCCGCTGCAACTACTGCCGAGACTACCAGCCACCGCAACTCGCCGGGCGCGAGGCCCTCGAGGTCGAGCTGTCGCGGCATCGCCGCACCGATGGGCAGCCGGACTGTATCGTGGCCTTCTCGGGCGGAAGGGACAGCTCCTACGGCCTGCACCTCTTGAAACGAGAGCTCGGCATGACCCCCGTCGCTTTCTCCTACGACTGGGGGATGGTGACCGGAATCGCGCGCCGCAACCAGGCCCGATTGTGTGGAAAGCTTGGGGTGGAGCACATCCTGCGGGCCGCCGACATCCGCAGCAAGCGACGCTACATGCGCAAGAACATCCTTGCGTGGCTGAAGCGTCCCCACCTGGGAATGGTCCCGCTCTTCATGGCGGGAGACAAGTTCTTCTACAAGGTGGCCCGAGATCTTCGCCGCGAGCTCCGGATCCCGCTCGTCGTCTTCTGCGCTGGCAACCCGCTCGAGCGAACCGACTTCAAAGGCGGCTTTGCTGGAGTGAGAGAGAGCGCCCATGGTCAGCGGCTCTTCGCCTACTCACTCCAAAACAAGGTGCAAATAGCCCTTTTCTATGGCCTGCAGTATTTTCACAACCCCGCCTATTTCAACGAGTCATTTGCTGATAGCATTGGCTCGTTCATCCAGACGTTCATTGCCCGCGACGACTTCCTGTACCTTTATCACTATCTCCCGTGGGATGAAGAAACGATCAATCGGACCCTGCGCAACGAATACGACTGGGAGATGGCACCGCACACGGACAATTCATGGCGTATCGGTGACGGCTACACATCGTTCGTCAATCACATCTACTTCACCTTGGCCGGCTTCTCCGAGTTTGATGTGTTTCGAAGCCAGCAAGTACGGTCCGGGATCTTGACGCGCGGCCAGGCGCTGTCGCTGGCCGAACGGGAGAATGTGCCTAACCTCGGCGTTCTCCAAGAATTCACCGCACAGGTCGGCCTGAATCTCGAAGAGGTATTGGCACGCATTGAGTCAGCTCCGCGACACTACTAGGACAGGGCGGTCATGAGCGAGCGGCCGTCGCTGCAGGGGACGCTAGCCGCTGATGCGTCCTGGAACTTCGGCGCCCTTGCCTTGATGGCAATGGCAGGCGCAGTCATCAGCTTTGTCGTCGTGAGCCAGCGGGGCGGCGAAGCGCTTGGCGTGTTCAGCCAGGTCTACGCGATCTACGTCGTGGTGGCTCAAGTGGCCGCCATGGGGATCCATGACTCGGCCCAGAAACACGCGGCCCAGTTCTCGGACGATCCGGTTGAGTTGAACAGGCTTTGCCGAGGAGCCCTGGCCCTGGCCTTCCTCACCTCGACGGCCGCCGCGACAGTCCT
Source organism: Myxococcales bacterium (assembly GCA_030590865.1). Taxonomy (GTDB): domain Bacteria; phylum Myxococcota_A; class Polyangia; order Polyangiales; family Polyangiaceae; genus JAPYTK01. The sequence continues at coordinate 3,804 of JAUVCD010000318.1, forward strand.
GGGACTGCTAGCCTCGTCGTTGGGCGTCGTGACCGATAGTGACGCCGTAGGTCGCGGACTCTTGGTGGTGGCACCGGGGGTGTTGTTCTTCGGTGTGAACAAAGCTCTCCTAGGCGTTCTCAACGGCCTGCGGAGAATGCGGGCCTTCGCGCTGGCCCAGTCGGCGCGAGTGGTGACCATTCTGGCCGTAGTGGTGGGCGTCACCCTGAGCTCGTGTCCCAACTGGGCCCTGGTCAGTGGCTTCGTCGTCGCCGAGATGCTGGTCTGCCTGAGCCTGGTGGTCGCCCTGTGGCCACGTCTGAGGGCAGCAGGAAGCCAAGGAAGCGCCAGCTGGCGAGGTCGTCACTTTCGCTTCGGGCTGCAGGCGCTACCCAACGGCCTGTTGGCCGAGTCTTTCGTCCGTATCGACGTCATCATGCTCGGCCTGTTCGTAAGCGACGCCGACGTGGGCGTGTATAGCTTCGCCGCGTTCTTCGTCGAAGGCCTGATCCAGATCCCGGTGGTGATTCGTACCGTCGTCAATCCGGTCTTCGTCAAGCTGCTTGGCCGGGGAGACAAGGCGGCAATCGCCAAGCTCAGTCGTCGGGCGGGCGGCTCGAGCCTGTTCATCACCGTGATGGTGGCGCTGCTAGTCTTTCTGTTGTTCCCCCTATTGGGTCCATGGCTCGGCGCCGCTCTAGTCGCCCAAGGGCACGATCTCTTGGGGATTCTGCTCTTGGGCCTCTGCGTCTACGCGGCCTTCCTGCCTAGTGACACCCTCTTGCTACAAGCGGGGCTTCCAGCTAGGCAGAGTGCGCTGATGACGGTGAATGTGCTGGTCAGCGTGCTGCTGAACGGACTGCTGATATCCTCTTTCGGGACCCGGGGTGCCGCGCTGGCGACGGCCTCGGCTTATGGCGTCTCGGCGGTCACGCTGAGCGTCGCGACCGCCCGTTGGCTTGGAATGACGCGAACCCTATTCGTTGCCCCTCGTGACGCAGCAGACTGACTCCGTCGAGGCGGCAGGCCGTTGAGCTTTCGAGATACGCCGAGAAATGTGGCCTGAAATCAGCTATTGGCTCGGACTGGTCGCTATCGGTGTGATGCCCGGATGGGTGTTGCTCAAAGCGGCGGGAATCCAGTGGCATCGAACCGAGCTGTTGGCCGCAGCACCAGGACTGTCCATCGCCGGTGTCGCAATCTGTGCTTACCTCGCCGAGTGGCTGGGGCTGGCGGTCAACCCTTGGTCAGCCTTAGGGCTGCTCGCCCTCTGCGCGGCAGGGCTCTACGGGATCCGTCGACGGCAAGGTGCGCCCCCTCGGTCGATGGTGCGCAGCCCGATCCCGGAACCTTGGATTTGCTGGTTGGTCTTCGCCTGCCCGCTGGTGGTCTTCTTGGTGCTCCAGTCACTTCGTGATGTGGTGATCCTTCCTCCGACGGTGGACGACGGAGTGCATCACGCGACCTGGGTGCGACTGATCTTCCAAAAGGAAACCCTGAGCCCAGCCGCCATCTATGCGCCTCCGATCAGCGACAACCAGCCGGTCTTGTATCCCTGGGGCGCCCACGTTTGGATCGCCTTGCTCGCCAAAGCCGTGTCGCTCGAATGGATCGAAACCTATTGGCGATCCGTCTTGGCCATCGGCAGCTGCATCCCGCTCAGCGTCTATGCGCTGGCGTCTCGAATCTTGCCCAAGGGATGGCCCAGTCTCGCTGCGGCCCTTTGCTCCCTGCTGTTCTTCTGGCTGCCATTCCAACCCTACTTGTGGGGCGGCCTATCGCTGCTCGCCGGTGCGGTCTGCGCACTGCCCATAGCACGGGTCGCCATCGACGCAGCAGCAACGCGGCCGCGGGCGCCTATGATCATGGTCGCTGGCGTAGGCGTTGGGCTCCTCCTCGTCCACCCATCCCAGGCCTTGGGTGCCTTATTCGTGGTGGCGCTCGTCACGACGACTCAGTGGCTGGACCGGACGCTCACGTGGCGCGTTCCGGCATTCTTCTTAGGCGTCGTGACGATACTGGGAATCGTGTTCACCATTGGAGCCGATTATTGGCAGCCACTGAATGAGTTCGTGGTCCGGGCAGAAGCCGTGGCCCTCAAGAAAGCGCCAAGCCCCAGGATGGTGCTCTGGTGGATGAAAGACCTCTTCCTCGGCCAAGGGCACAGCGCTCCGATCCTGGGGGCGCTGTGCGGCCTGGGTGTGATTGCGGCGATAGCACGACCGGCCCTGCGGGTTGCGCTCTGGATGCATCTTGGTCTGTTGGCGCTTCTCCCTCTGGCGCTGGCACGCACCTGGCTTACCGCCCTCTGGTATCACGACCTCGAGAGGCTCTGGTATCTCCAGCTTGCCGCTGCGCCATTGCTCGCCGCCGCTGGCCTGGTGGGCCTTGTCGAGTTGATGGGCCGGCTACCGTTCAGACGGCTGGCAAGCCTGGGTCGCGCCGAAGTGATGTGGCCGCTCGGACTTGCAGTCGTCGCTGGGGGCAGCCACCCCTACGTCGCCCGAGTGTCCCAGCGGCTGAAACTTGCACAGCGCACCATGGCGAGCGACCAAAGTCACCTGGACGACTTCGCGTGGATAAGGGCCAACCTGCCGGAGGACGCGTTAATTCTCAATGCCCCTGGTGACTGGGGATTGGTCCTGCCCTTCACTGGTCGGCCGCTCACCTTCGCCAACTGCCAGGTGACCCGAAGCGTCGCAGAGCACTTCTGGGCATTCTGGGCACTCCACGATGTGGGCTCCTACGATGGGAAGGCTCATGAGCGCATCCGCGCTTTGGGCGTTCGCTACGTCTACGCCGGACACTTCCGAGAGTTCGGAGTTCCCACCCATCGCGGCCCCACACTGGATAGTAAGGGCCTCGCCTTGAACCCCGGGCTCGAACGACTCTACGAGTCGCGGACCGCTCAGATCTACCACCTGCGTGAGCAACTTGCGCCCAATTTCCTGGAGGTGGACCTTTCCTTGAACGAGAACAGCCCGGCTGATTTCCAAGGATTCTACCCGGTCGAGCAGCAGGACGGCCGGGCCGTCCGGTGGACGACGGGCCGCAGCACAATCCGCTTTCCCGATGGCATCCTGCCTGCCAGCCCAGACTGTTCCCTGGTCTTGGGCATGCGGCGACCGCAGCATTTCTCGGTGGACGTCAGCTGGGATGGCCGACCCCTGCGGGCGCTGGTCGAAGGCGTTTATGCCATTCCACCAAAGGTCCACGTGCTCGAGATCCGGTCCCGGACCTTCACTCCTTCTGCGGTGGACGACCCGTCGCAGGATGACCGCCGCTTGGGTGTTCAGCTCACCGGCCTGAGCCTCGAGTGTCGGGACGCCGAAGGCGCCGACGTTCCTGCGCGCACCGTGCTGATTCCCCTCGCAGGCTCGGCGGACGCTAGGTTCCACCGGTTCCACGCCCTGGAACGCCGTGATGGTTCAACCTGGCGCTGGACGAAGGAACGGAGCGTGGTTTATCTGACCGACCAAGTGCTGCCCAAAGGGAAACACTGTGTGGTGAATCTCGCCGTGGGGAGTCGATCCTACGGCTCCGCCATGGTGAGTTGGAACGGCCTGGAGCTAACCGAGCAGACGCCGGGGACCTTTCCTCTGAACGAGTCCCGAGGCATGCACCGTCTCGTGCTGTCCTCAAAGCTCCATCAGCGACCAGGCGACCCCCGAACATTGGGCATCGGTCTCTGGCGCCTTGGGTTCCATTGCCCTGCCCCCACCCAACGGTGACCATAAGCGGGGGTTGTCCATCAAGACACAACACTGCCGCAATCATCTGATGGATCGCTTGGCGGACCAGCGCCGCACCATCTTCGGGGTTGGTGGTCGACTGGCTCACCAGCCATGCCTGCTCGTAGAGCCTCCGACCGCGGCGAAGCAACCGACTGCTGTCATGGTGTTTCCGGGGGATATCCAACCCGAGATAGACCAGCAGCCGGCGGACCAGCGACGGGCGATGTCCCACTGGAGAGATCACCGCAGCCTGCGACGGAGGTTCCCGAGACTCGTCCTGTCGCGACGCAACCACAGACCCCTGCTCACTCGCTCGACACGGGCTGACCGGTCGTCTCAGCGACCCAATTCCGATGGCCGTCGGGACTGATGTTCAACAGGAACTTCACCGTCCGAACCAGCGTGTCCCCTGAGGGCTCGAGAACGACCGGCTGGGCCACCGAGAAGCCGGCCTCCCCAAAATCGTGATGCCAGAGGGCCCGCCCGTCGCCACCCAGCTTCTGGAGACGCCTCCCGTTGTCCAGAATGACGACGATGCCGCTATCGAGAGTGGCGGTCGGGCAGCTGCCCTGAAACTCGAGGTCCTTGGTCCAGAGAAGCTCACCGGTCTCGGCGGTGACCACGTGGATCCCGTCGGAATAGCGCAACACGATGTTGTGGGATGATGTCCATTCAGGCCGACAAAGGACGGTGGGAACCGGAAACTCGCCGAAAGGCGGAGGCGGTGGTTGCTCGCGCCGATAGCGCCAGCGCTCAGCGCCAGCGCCGGTATCGTAGGCCACGATGTCGTAGAGATCCGCCTGCACCAGCACATAGGGCCAGCGCGCGTCATACCAGACGTTGCGGTTCGCCGGCCCGGGTGGGTTGCTGTGGCAACCGCCCATCAGGCTAGCCACCGCCAGCAACAGTATGGACCACCTCACTCGACCCACCTCCACGTTGCAAACATGATCGCCAAGGCAATCTGGAACATCTGGGCGCCGAGATCGTAGGCTCGCGCTCCATTGCCTCGTGGTAGCCACTTGGCCAGCACGATGAACATCGGAAAACACGCGAGGACGTAGCGAGCCATCGATGCGGCGTCGAACAGACCGCCATGAAAATAGACGGGAACGGCGATGGAGACGACGGTGAGCAAGGCCAGCTCGAACTCTCGCCAGCGCCACAGCGTGACGGCCGCCACCCCGGCCAGCGCGATGGCCGACCAGTTGAGGAGCCGCCGCATTAGATTGGGGCCCACACCTTCGTTCCACAGCACATCCCAGTAAGAGTCGGGCCCTGGAAAGGGGCTGAAGACTCGCAGGTGCTGCACCGTGCGGGCGTGCAAGAACCCAAGCGGATCGCCCAGGGCGAGCTGATAGGTCAAGAGGATGGCGCCGGCACCGACTAGAGCCCCCAAGCACAGCCAAGGCGCCTGCTTGCGGTCCCGGCCCCGTATGAGCCAACCGACCACGAAGGGAATGGTGAGCGCAAAGACCCCGACCGGCCGCGCCATGACCGCTCCAACAGCGGCCACAGTGGCCCAGCCATGACGGCCAGCCTGCCAGGCGAGCACCGCACCGATGGCACAGACCAGGTAGGTCGACTCAGAGTAGCCGGCGGTGAGGAAGAAAGAGGTCGGAAAGAGGAGCAGAACCCAAACCGACCGCCGCCCGAGCTCGTCGCCGACCATGCGACTGACGAGACTGTACAACAGGCCGAGGGCAACGAGCGCAGCGACGTTGGCGACCAGCAGCGCCGCGACCGGCAGGGGTAGAACCCACGACAGGCCGCGCACCAGCCAGGGGTAGAGGGGAAAGAACCCGTTGGGATCACCCCAAGGCGTGACGCCGTAACCTTGGGCGGCGATCAGGAGGTAGTGCTGGCTGTCCCAGCGGAGCCACCCGCCGAACAGCGCGCTACCTGGCAGCGCCTCGAAGCCCAGCCCGTGGGGTATCAGCAGGGATGCGAAGCAGACGACGACGATCAGCAGAGAGCGTTGGATCAAGAAGGGCCCGAGCACCGCCTCGCAAAATTCCCGTCCCTGGGCGGCCCAGAACCGTCTGGTCGCGGCGAGGCCGGCTCTGAACAAGCCGCGCATATCCGCCACGATACTGGCAGCGCTGAGCGCCGGCAAACCGAGCGTCTGCCTCAGCGCCATCTGGTGGGCAATCTGATGGGTTGGCCTGGTGAAGATCGTGAGGTAAAGTGAAGGTGAGGCAACAAGTGGGTCGCACCAGTAAATTCATTCTCTTGGGTCTGTTTGGAATCGCCGCTGCCTGCGCAGCGGACAGCACCGACACCGGTCCGGGAACCGGTGGAAACAGCTCCTGTGGTACCGAGGTCTGTGGCGACGGCCTGGACAACGATTGCGACGGCGTCGCCGACGAGGAATGCCCCTGCAGCCAGGGGGATGAGCAAGATTGTTACACTGGCCCGCCGACCTCCGTGAACCTCGGCGTATGCCGCATGGGCACCCAGGAGTGCTCGACCGACGGGACCTGGGGAGCCTGCGTCGGCGACATCGTGCCGAGCCAAGAGCTCTGCGACAAGCTGGACAACGACTGCGACGGAACAGTCGACAACGACTGCCAACCAGGCACCGGCGGCTCGGGCGGGATGTATGGCCAGGCGGACTTCGCTGGATCTGCGGACCGTTTCGAGTTCGATGACGCCAACGTGCCGTTCCCAGCTGACGACGCAGCGCCAGTGACACTGCGCATCGACTTCTCTTGGAACGTCGTCGCCACGCGCCCGCCGCCCTTCGACCTCGCCGTAAGACTAGGCGGCGTCGCTGGATCCCTGGCCCAGGTGTTCTCGGTGAAAGGCCGGCCCTTCGTACGGATTGGCACGCGGGCCGAGCCTCTGGAGCCCGGTGTGGGCTACCGAATCGAGGTGTCGCGCACTGGCACGACCGTCGT
>JAUVCD010000271.1 GCA_030590865.1 Myxococcales bacterium
GCGCCGCCATCGGCTGTGAACGAGTTATCGGCGGCGCCACCGCCCTCGGCCCCTGAGAAGGCCACCCAGCCTCCCGCCGCGCTTCCCATCGACGAGGCAGCAACCGAGTCGGCCCGTTTCCTGGCCGGCTTGCCGTCGCCTGCCGGTGCGGTGCTCGACAGTCTCCGTGAGCAGCCGTTCTGGCAGGAGCATGCTCGCGCCATGTCGGCCCAGTGGCGTCGCTTCGACCTGGCCCGCCTGGCCCGGGTGCGGCGCTTCAGCCAAGTCGCGCTGACCGCTGACGAACGGCGCAGCCCTTGGGTGTTCTATCCTTTCGGCGGACCGGACTTGCCCTTCGCCGACGCCTTCTTTCCTCGCAGTCCCAGCATCGTCCTGGCGGGCCTCGAACCGGTCGGCGAGGTGCCCGATCTTCGACGCCTGGGCGCCCCGCGGTTGATGACGGTGCTGCACCAGTTGCGCAGGGCTATCGGACCAGCCTTGAGTCTCGGCTATTTCATCACGACTCGCATGGAGGAGGATCTAACCCGCAGTGTCTTGCGAGGAGCGCTGCCGATTCTCTATGTCTTCCTGGCCCGCACCGGTCACCAGATCCTGGCGGTCCAGTCGGTCGAGATCGACGCCCTTGGGGTCGTCCGCCCTGCCGCAGGGCGTGACGATGCCATGGTTCCCGGGGTCAGCATTCACTGCCAACGGGATGGGCAGCCGCCGCGGGTCGTCTATTATTTTCGCGCCAACCTGGTGGACTCGGCGCTACAGACCGATGGGCGCTTTGCCAAGTTTGCCCATCGCCACGGGCAGGCTGCGACGCTGCTCAAGTGCGCCTCTTACCTCGCCCACGAGGTGCGCTTCTCAGAGCTTCGGCGCCTGGTGCTCGACCACAGCACGATGGTGGTCCAGGACCCCTCGGGCATTCCCTATCGGGACTTCGAGCCGGCACGTTGGTCCCTATCGCTCTACGGAAACTACCAGCAGCCCATCGCTCGGTTCGCTCATCGGGTCCAACCAGAGCTGCGCCGTGCCTATTCGCAGGGCGTCATCGGCACGCTCGATTTCGAGACGGGTTATCAGCGCACCATGGGCCGATCGTCGCTGCTGGTGGCTCGTCGTCGGGCCGAGCCATCAGCAGAGCGTTGAAGCCCGTACCGAGCTGCGGGTACCCCTCTCGATCAATGAGCCGACGATGCGTAACGAGGTGGGCCCGAGGGTGCCCTCGATGTCGATGCCACGGGCCGTGCGGCTCACGGCACGACGACGGTGCCCACGCCCTCGTAGGCGACGGTACGAAGGAACTCGGCGTATTGCTTCGTCGCCTCCGGCAGGTCGAAGAGCACGAAGTGCCCATTGCGCTCGGGGCCCTCGCGGTACTGCAGGAGCACCGCCGTCGTGCCGTCGCGGTTGTCGCTCACCGGTGGCTGGAGCACCTGCGAGCCGCGGAGCGCCAGCCCCTCGACGGGCCGCACGATCGGATCCACCTGGTCGAGGCCGAGCGCAGTACCCAGGGCCTCGATGCCTTCCTGAGAGGAATAGGGATCGTCGAAGCCTTCGCTCAGAAAGAGGCTCTTCCTGCCTCCGGCACCGGTTGCCTCCCGCAACAACGAGCCGTGGCAGGCGCTGTCGGAGCGGTCGACCCACATCTGCATCATCGCCAACACGGGGCTGAACTCGTCGAGCTCGGGATCCTGCAGCACCAGACGGATCAGGGCCGAGCTCTGGGAATCGGTCCGCTTCGCGAAGGCCAGCGAGCTCACGGCATAGCTGCCGCTGAGCACCGCGCCCTTGACGATGGGATCGTGGGCGAGGAAGGGCACGCCGGTCAGCCCGCCCTGGGAGTGGCCCATGAACAGGATCCGGTCTTCATCCAGCGCTGCCGTCGCCTGGCTGCCGATGGCCTCGCCGTGGAGGGTCAGCATGGCACGGGCGAGCGATACGTTGTCGACCGCTCCCTGCAGCCAGCTGTCGCGGGCGGACTTCGGGTTCTCGACGTTGAAGAAGGTCAGCTGCTCTTTGGTGCCGTCGCTGCGCGGCCCGTGCAGCACCTGATCGATGCCCACGACGGCGAGGCCGCGCGCGGTGAGCGCATCGGCTACGCCGGAGTTGACGAAGCTCAAATAGTCGCCGCCCGTGCCGTGAGCGAACAGCACCAGTGGCCAGCCCGAACTCGGCGCGTCGCCCGGGGGAACGGCCAAGGCGAAGCGCATCGGCTCCATTCGCTGGACGATGGGCATGCCGTCGTCTCCCAGCTGGACATCCCCACCATCGTTCGGATGCATGTAGGGGACCTCGCCGGCGATGAAGTTGGGGGCCGTGTAGCTGCCCTCGAATAGGTGATACGGCGAGGTCGAGCCGAGCGGGCCGCTCAGCTCGGTGACCTCTGGCGCGGGCAGCGAAGCGGCGGCTTCGCGTAGCTTGCCCATCAGCGGGCTGCACCTCTGGGTTGTGAAAACCGCCGCGGCTACGACGTCGGCGCGTTCGTCACCGCCGGGCTCGTCGAGCCACCGAAATAGGGGTTCGTAGGCCTGTTGGGCGGCGAGCAGGTGGGGCTCGCTCGGCGCGGTTGCTGCAGCGATGGCTCCGAAGTCGCTCGATGGTACGAGCGGGTGGCCGTCGCTCGCGAGCAGTCGCGTGGTCAGCACGGCCGCGTAGGTGGTGGCCTCCCGGAGGGGGAAGCCCGGGTAGGGCATGAGTGCCAACCAGTTGGGACCAATGGTCTTATCGGCCTCGGACTCGAAGCGCCAGAGCACGGGGACCCGCTCGCCTTGGTGCGGCGATGCACCGTCCACGTTGACGAGGTACGCCGCTGCCTCATCGGTCGAGCTCTGGTCCGGCGACGCGGGGAGGGAACCGGGCTCGATCGCCGTCGACAATCGGAAGTACACCGGGGAGCTGACGCCGAAGCCGCGCTGCTGTTCACCGATGATGTCTGCCCAGCGCTCGATGAGCGTGTTCAATCGCGGCCAGTCGTCGAGATCGACGGTGCCGTCGGCACGAACGCGAAGGTCGTTGGGGAAGGGCAGGGCGTAGAAGCCTCCATCGGAGCCGGGCTCGAGCCCCGGAACCTCGAAAAGTGCACTCGGGCGCACGGCGGGAACATCGCCGGGCTCGTCGCTGCAGCCCGCACACAGGGCGGCGAGCAGCGTCGCCCGCGCCAAGCTGCCGGCGCAGCGTCGAGCCATCAGCAAGCGACGGAGGTGGGCCTGGTCGGCCAAAGCAGATAGGAGCATGCGTGCGCGCTCAGCAATGGCCGTGCCAACGATTCGGGCGATAGGGCGAATTCAGCCGCAAGGACCCGAGGACGCGGACGCGGCTGCTGCCGCCACCGGAGTGTTGCCGAGCCGATCACCTGGAAGAGACCGCAAGTCGCGCGCGTTTTGTGTGGGCGCACGGGGCAACAACGTGCGCCCACGATCGCTCACGGGAACGACCACGCGACGGCCTTCGACCCGCTCTATGCCATCGGGCGCCATCGGTGTGGAACAGGATGGGAGCACCCGGATGGGACCACCCTGGAGCAGCGCTGATCCGCCTCAAGGCTGCCTTGGTGCATGAAGCCGAGTTCTGGCGCACGCTGACGAGAAGTCGCGAAATCCGGAGCGTCCGTGAGCAGCTTCAAGCGAAGCCAGGCCAAGCACGTCAAGCAGACCCACAAGATTCGGTACAAGACCATCATCGGCCCGCTGGTCAGGGCCAGGACTCTGCAAGGTCAGAGGGGGGAAGCCCGAATTGGCTGCCAGATCCTGAACCGAATGACTTCCTTGGGAATGCCTGAGAGTCATCGAGTGGACTGAGCGCGAGCTACGATGAGAGCGCTGCCGGCCGGGTTGTCGAACATGGCGCCTGCCAGGCCCGCAATGGCGGCGACCCAGTCCGAATGGTTGCAGACCATGCGATAGGACATGAAGCCGCCGCTCGTGCGTTCCCGAAGGACGGCGCTCCCGCGCCACAGGGCGTAGTTGTCGGCAACAAGCGGCTGGGCGACACCCTCGCGCCCATCCGTGTGCAACAGCAGGCGCGAGAGCAAGAGCGCCTCGAGGCCGCCCGTAGCCGCCGACAACGTCGCCTCATCGAAAGGAAGTTGGCGGCCCATTAGCCTGTCGAGCCAGCTCGGGACCGGACATTTCTACTTTGCGTTGACACTGGCCGAGACGAAATGGAGCGTTGGTATGGCCTATACTCCGGAGGTGCGCCTGGGCCCGTCCGGCGCTCCCCCCCCCGACCTGTAGGGGCGTTGCCGTGGTATGATTCTATTGGTGCGCACTCACGAGATCGGAGCGAGGGGGCTTGTGCTCTGGGTTTGGTTGGTGGGCTGCAACGATCTGTGGGGCGTGAGTGACTTGAGCTACGCCACGCCTGGATCTGCCGGCGGCGATGCTGCGGCCCGCGAGACATGTCGTTCTGAGCCGTTGGATGAAGCAGCTTTCGTATCCGACGGAACGGATCCCTACGATGACTGCGAAGGCGCGCCCTGCCCGGGCGCCGATGAGTATTACGGCTGGGTCGATGACGCGTGCATTCTCAACGACGCCCGCTATGGCGACGCGTGCAATGGCGCCGGGCGCTGCCGCACCGAGTCGGAGGACTGCGGTGCACCGACCCAGGGACAGCCCGAGGGAACGTCGCGGGGCGTTTGCCAAGTCGTGAGCGGCTGCGAGGGTGACACCGCTCCTACGGTAAGCTTCGCGGCAGCAAAGACGGATCCGGCAGGCGATTGTGAGTCCGGTTCGGCGTGCAACGGCTCGGGCACCTGCTGCATGCTGGGGGTGGACTGCGAGTGCGATGGAACCGAGGTCGCAGGGGAGACTTGTGTGGGGACCACAGGTGAGACCTGGCGGAAGGTCCAGGAGAGCTACTACTTCCTGCTAGGCGGCTTCGATGCGCCGCAGCTGGTCCAATGGGTCACCGCAGATCTGCCAGCCCGTTGTGCTGCATTGGGTGCGCAAGCTCCGAGTCATGGCGATGGGGCGTCACCGTGGATCGCTGGTGTCGGTCTTCCTTCGAGCGGCGGACTGCCTGTCAATGGGATCTGGACTGAAGACGTGGACACGTCAGGGTCGGGCCCGCGTGCCTTTGTCTGCGGTTTACCGGATCCGGATGGCGGCGAAACCTGCAGCAACTCAGAGCCCCAGGCACTCTATCACTACGTCGCTTGTAGACTCTAGACGGTCACCTCCGCACGGACGGCCGGGAACGGCGACTGACCGACGCAGGTGTAGAATCGGAGGCATAGTGTCCCGGCTCGTCATGCCCGCCATCCCAGTGCTGATGCTCAGCCACCTTCACCCGTCGGCGGCACCACGAGAACGGGGTCGGCGAGCGGTGCCGGCGGTTGGATTGAGCTGCTGAGGACCTTGCAGGGCGGCTCGTCGCCGGCGCAGGTGCACTGGTTGCCGCCTAGATCCTCGAAGCTCGCCGAGAAGCCCTGGTAGGTCTCGCCGTTGAGGGCGATCGGGTTGCAGAGCAGCAAGCTCGACTCCAGGCTCACGCTGGCGCCGAAGCTGGAGATGCCAGCGCGCGCGGCTGCCTCGAGGCGGGTGGCGCGCACCGACAGGGTGGTGGGATCCAACACGCTGATCGCAGAGACGGCGTCCCCGAGGGTGCCGTCGATGACCAGCGCCTCGATGGTGCGCACGATGCTGGCCTCGATGGTGGCTTCCGAATCGTAGACGAACACGCCGGTGCGGTGATGGTCCTCGAGCAGACTGGATCGCAGCGTCAGCTTGCCCCGCTGTCCGCCATAGCTGATGACCGCGATTCCGTCGCCGTAGGCGCCATCGGCTTGTCTGGAGACGGTCTGGCGGATGACCGATTGCTCGATGATGCCCTCGGCGCCCAATAGCTGCACACCACCAGAAACGTTGTCCTCCACCAGGCTGGCGCTCATCTCGAGCGTGGCTACGCCGGTGCTGGGATCGGCCCAGAGCTGGATGCCTTGACCGTAATGGCCGGTGGCCACCTCGGGCCGCGTGCCGCTGATGACCGAGCGCTGGATGACCAGGTCCGCCCCCGGTACTTGCAGTCCGGTGGTGGTGTTTCGCTCCACCACCGAACCGACCAGCGTGAGCGAAGCGCGCGTGGGGTTGTCGCCCATGCCCAGGTAGCCACCCATGCCGCTCCGATCATCGAGCGGGTTGGGCTGCGTGTCCCGGATGCGCACACCGGTCAGCTCCGCCTGGGAGGAGAAGGCGACCAGGCCGCAGAAGCGACTGCTGTCGATGAGGCTGAAACGGACGGTGGCCGAGGCGGGCGTGAGGGGCGTGCCGTAGTCCTGGAGCAAGAGCCCATAGCCGAAGCTCTGGGTTGGCTCCCCGCCGTCGGTGTCGCGCACCACCACGCCCTCCAACGTCGCCTCGGCCCCCAAGATCGATACGCCGAAGCCTTCGCTCCGCTCGATCACGGTGCTGCGCACGGTGACCACGGGGGGCACGCCGACCACGTGCTGGATGTGCAGGCCGGTCCCCGGTGCGCCGGAGATGGCTGCCGGCATGGTGTCCTGGATGAGAACCGCCTCGACGTCGAGCTGGGAGCTGAAAGCGACCACACCCATGTCATGATTGCGGGCGAAGACCGAGCGGGCGACAGCACCGGTCGACGGCGTCTCGGTGGAGGTGTTCACCGACACCTGGAGCCCACGGGCGGCGCCGCCGGCGAGGCTTGGCTGGGTGTCGCGCACCACCGTGTCGCTCATGTTGATGGCGGAGCCCCACACCATCACCGCCACGGTCCGTGCTCGCTCGATGAGCGAGCGGGTCATGATCACACCGGTGCCGCCGTTGGTGTCCTCGGTGATGTCGAAGCCGCGGGAGCCCTCGACGTCGTGGAGCCAGACCCGATCGACGATTACGTTCTCCGACCCATGAATGGCAACCGCCGACCAGCTGATCTGGCCGGTCAGGGCGAGGTCGCGAACCTCCGATCCGTCGGCCCCCACGCCAATCTCGAGCACGTGCACCCCCGTGCCGACGAGCTCGACGAGGGCCGGGCAGCGCCCCCAGAGGCGCACGGGCTGGTCGGCGAGGTCGACCTCGCCTGGGTAGCTGCCCGCTGCGATGGCGACGATGGCACCGGTCTCGGCCGCGGCCACCGCCTCTTGCACGGTGGTCCAGGGCTTGGCCTGGGTGCCGTCGCTGTCCCCACCGGTGTAGCTCTGGTCGACGAACTGGGTGTTTTGCTCGACCGGAATGTCGCCCCAGGTCCCACTCGCACAGGGCGCCACCTCGCGGCAGGCCGTCTCGCCCGGCAGCGCCATCCACCCGGCCTCGCAGGGCTGGTCCGGCAAGATGGCTCGACAGCCGTAATCGCCATCCGATTCGAAACCCTCGGCGCAGAGCTCGGCGGGTACGCCGGCGGGTTGGCAGATGCTCTGCTCGTCGAGGGCGTGACCAGGTGGGCAGCCATCCGTTGGCAGGCCGGCGTCGACGCATTCGCCATCCACCTCGAGCTGTCCCGCCTGACAACCTCCCGCTCCGCCCGCTCCGCCCGCTCCGCCGCCCTGTCCGCCGGCGCCCCCGGCCCCCGTCTGGGACGGCTCGTCCTCGTCGGTGCATGCCATGGCCGCACAGAGCAGCAACGAGACGCCAAGCAACTCGATGGCCTTCACCAACCGATCATACACTTCTTGGATGGCGCCTAGACGGGAACGCGCGCGCCGCTCCGAGGGCACGGGCGGGTGGTACAATGCGTCACGAGGCTGGAAATGCGCACACGGTTAGCCATCGGTTTGCTCTGGGGCGCGGCGGCACTAGCGCTCGGCTGTGGTGAGGACGGGAGCGGGGGAGCCGGCCCGACCGGCGGCAGTGGTGGCGCCGCTGGCGCGGGCGGAACCACTGACGGGGGTGGCGGGACATCGACGGGTGGCGGCAGCTCGGGCGTGGGCGGCTCGGGCGGGGCTGGTGCCACCGGCGGCGGCGGAGCCGCCAATCAGCTCGAGGCGGTGGTCGTCACGTTCAACTCCGGCACTACCGGCGGCATGGCGCACGATGCCGGGCCGGGGGACGTCTACACCTCCACCCACGTGGACATCTCGGACCAGCATTACGGCAACGGCCTGTCGTGGCTTCCGGCGGTGGAGGCCACGCGGGCGTTCTTCCAGGCCCTGCAGCCCGACGTGGTCGTGTTCCAGGAGATCTTTCACCCCGAAGACTGTCTGAACATCCCCGTGCAGCACCACGCGGGCTTCTACTGCGCGTCGTGGACCCAGGGTGGGCCGACCGTGGCCCAGTACGTGCTCGGCTCGGGCTACCAGGTGGCCTGCAACCTGGGCAAACCGGACAAGTGCGCCGGGGTGCGCACCGCCTTCGGGTCGTTCCAGGGCTGCAGCGGCGATCTCTGCCTCGATGGTCTCGACGGTGCCCAGGTGCAGGATTGCGGTGGCGGGTCGAGGATCGGACGCGGTTTGATCAACCTGACCGCTGGCGGCACGATGACGGTGGTCAACGTCCACGGGACGTCGGGCATCATGCCGGCGGACCAGCAATGCCGCATCAAGCAGATCGAGCAGGTGTTTCTGGATCTGGACGACGGGCAAGGTCAACCGGCGGCCAATGGCCTGCGCAACGTGGTCATGGGGGATCTGAACACCGATCCTGCCCGCAACGCGCTACTCGATATGAGCGCCCAGCGCTGGAACGACTTCGTCGGCGATGGCAAGGCCTTCCACTGGGTGTCCGACATCGGGACCAACGCGGCGCCGACCTATATGGGTCTGTTCAACATCGATCACGTGGCGAGTGACGTGTTCGAGGGCAGCTGCTGGTCCGCTGGGGTCACCTCAGGCCACCCCAACATCTATCCGCCGGCCTACTTCGACCACAAGCCATTGGTTTGTGAGGTCGTGATCCCCTGAGCTCCGACGAGTTGCGCTCGGTCGTCGCAGGGTCACGACGTCTCGTCCCTGACTCACCATTGCGTCTCACGCCGCCCGTCACTCAGCTTCGACCGGGACAAGTGCGTCTCGTCCTTTGCTCTCGGGCATTTCGGCAGTTCAACCTATGATGTTAGGTTGAACTCGTGCGTAGGCTGCTGCTGACCTCGATCTCGACCTTGACGCTGCTGGCATCCGGCGTTGCGTGCCAAGAGATCGCCGGTCTGTCGGACTTCGGCCCAGAGCCGACGGGGCAAGGCGGTGGTGGCGCAAGCAGCGGCGGCAGCGGTGGCGGCAGCGGTGGCGATGGCGGTAACGGCGGCAGCGCCGGCGCTCCCTGTGTCCTCGAGGTGGGGGAAGACTGGCTTGCGACCGTCGGCGGTGACGAGGAGCAGAGGGTCAACGCCGTTGCCGTCGGTGCCTGCAATGGCCATGTCGTGGTCGCGGGCGACACCGACGCCAGCTTCCAGGTCCCGCCCGGCACCCCCGTGGGGGCCGGCGACCAGGACATGTTCCTGGCACTGTTCGACGCCCACGGAGTCCCGCTGTTCGTGAAGTCCTTTGGCACCACCGCGACCAGCGCGCTCGTTCGGGCCAACGGCGTGGCGATCGACCACAACGGCAATGTGGTGGTGGTTGGGGCCTTCAGCGGCACGCAGGACTTTGGGGGCGAGCAGGTCGACAGCGCAACGGACAACACCGACGGGTTCGTCATCAGCTACTCCGCGGCCGGCGCCTTCCGCTGGCAGGTCACGTTCGGCGGCGCCTTGCGGGACAGCGCCGAAGCGGTGACCATCGACCCCGTCGACGGGAGCATCTGGGTCACAGGATCCCACGGTCCCGGCGCGGAGTTTTTCGATGAAACTCCCCCCGCCGTGGACGAGGACGTCTTCGTGCTGAGGATGACGCCCGGTGGGGCGCAGCCGGCTGAGGGCCAGTTCCTCTGGAGTCTGACGGGCGCGGGGACTCAGGTCGGCTTGGCGCTCCAGGTCGACGCCGACCGTTTCTACGTCGCCGGGGAGTTCCCAACCACCATCGACCCTGAGCAGGGGGAGCCAGTCACGGGTGCCGCCGGGGATGACGTCTTCATTGCCGCCTACGACAAGGGGGGCCCCTACCGGTGGCTGAAGACCATCATGGGGAACGAAGACGACGTCGAACCCCAGCTGGCGCTGCCGAGCGGCATGGTCGTCGCAAGCGCCAACGTCACTGCGTCGGCGACGGCGACCGGTTGCTCCCCCGAGACGTCGATCGCCAGCGTGGACATGGTGGTGGCTGGTTTTTCCAGGAATGACGGCGAATGCCTGTGGTCCAACCTCTTTGGAGGCAATGGTCAGGATCACCTGCGCGGGATGGCCGTGGATGGCAACGGCGCCGTGGTTCTGACCGGACGCATGACCGGATCTCTCGACGTACCCTTTTTGGAGGCGGTGGACACCTCGGATATCTTCGTGATCGAGCTGGACGACCTGGGCGCGCCGACGGCGTCGAGACGGCTCGACGCCAATGGGGTGGGCAGTGACGATGTGTACGGCATTGCCTTCGGGCCCTACGGCGAGCGCGCGCTCGGTGGTCGTTTCCAGTCGACGATCGTCCAAGGTGACGACAACGCTGAGAGCCAGGACGGCAACGACGGCTTTCTGATGTACACGAACCCGTCGTCGGTGTGGATGAGTGGGACCGCAGGCTCAGCCGAGGTGGGAGGCCCATGCCCGCGGTGATCAGCTCGCCCCTCGACGGCCTCCCCGAGGTGGGTGCGGTCCTCGAAGGCAAGTACCGCATCGATAAGGTGCTCGGCGTGGGTGGCATGGGCGTCGTGGTCGAGGCGACCCATCTCGAGCTGCACGAGCGGGTGGCGATCAAGTTCTTGCAGGCAGCCGGCGCCAGGAACGCGGAGGCGGTGCAGCGCTTCACCCGCGAGGCACGCGCCGCCGCCAAGATCAAGAGCGAGCACGTGGCACGGGTGAGCGACGTGGGCCGGCTCGAAAACGGCACTGCCTTCATGGTGATGGAGCACCTGGTCGGCAGCGATCTCTCCGAGGTCCTGGCGGAAACCAGTCTCAGCAGCACCGACGCGGTCGACTTCGTTCTGCAGGCCGCCGAGGCGCTGGTAGAGGCACACCAGAACGGGATCATCCACCGGGATCTCAAGCCGGCCAATCTGTTTCTCACCCATCGCGCCGATGGCTCACCTTGCGTGAAGGTGCTCGATTTCGGGATCTCGAAGTTCGTCGACGCCGGCGGCATGACCAGCACCAACTCGACCATGGGCTCGCCGCTCTACATGTCGCCAGAGCAGCTCGCCAGCGCCAAGGACGTCGACGCCCGCGCTGATATCTGGGCGCTGGGTGTCATCCTCTACGAGCTGGTCAGCCGTCAGGTTCCGTTCGCCGGCGATACCTTGCCTCAGCTGGTGGCGTCGGTGCTCAATGGGCAGCCACGACCGCTCGGCGAGGTGGCCCCGAAGCTGCCCAGCGGCCTGGCGCCGGTGGTGATGCGCTGCCTCTGCAAGACCCCGGACGGGCGCTACCCTGATTTGGCCGCCCTCGCCGACGATCTCGCGCCTTTCGGCAGCAAGTCGGCGCGGGCTTCGGCCGCTTTCATCGGGAAGGTGATGCGCGGCGGGACCAGCCTACCGTCTTATCGCCGCGCCAATCTGGCCATATCGCTGGCGCCCACCGATCTGAGCGTGGGGGCCGAAACGGCCGCCCCGGTGCAACGCGGTACGGGGTCGGGCAAGCCTTCGTCGTGGCGCCTGCCCTGGATTGCGGCTGGGGCTTGCGTGGTGGTAGGCACGGCGCTCTTTGCTCTGCTCGGTGGTGACGAGGAGACGGTCCCAGAGCCTGCTACGGCTGGGCGTGTGGCC
>JAUVCD010000378.1 GCA_030590865.1 Myxococcales bacterium
AGGAGACCCCTGAGCATTCTGAATATGGAGCTCTTCGGCGGGGTCACGCTGCTGCACGTGATCATCGGCGCCGTCGCGCTGGTTTTCTCGATGAAGATCTGGGACCTCGTCTTCCGAACCAAGACGGCGGACCAGGAGAAGCAATACGAGGCCGCGCGTTGCTCATGCGGCTGGAGCGGACGAGTCAGCAAGTTCACCCGCACCTGCCCCAAGTGCAACAACGAGATCGTTCGAGGATGAGCGCATCGCGGTCGACGAGAAGCCCGAGTGGTTCTGGAGAGGCCCGTGCTGCACGAAAGCTAGGCGGCTTGGTTGGTGTCCGAGCCGCAGCTGGCCAATCGGCGGCGAGCGCGCGGTAGGCTCACGGCGACCGTCAAGCCGATCATGGTGAGCCTGACCCGCCTAGCATCCACCAAGCCGGCCTGGTCGAGCAGCTCGAGCAGCTCGTCGACCTCGTCGTCCGAAAGCCTGAGCTCAGCAGCAAGAATGAAGCGGTCGGCAGGACAACCCTCGCTGGCCATGGTGAACAGAACCCGAAGCGCCGCTTGTTGAGCTCGATTGATCATGACTCCAGTTTTGTCTGAATACTGAATTTCTGTCCAGTTTCCTGCAGCCAGTGTACGCGTGTCTAGTAATAGAGCCTATGTAATGGGAATTACACTAGAACTTCCCACTGCTTTGGTGTCAATTCGGTCCCTGTCGCTTATCGAAGCGACAGCCTTTCTTACGTCCCAACCGACGCGCGCATAATCCAGCGGCTGCCATAGTCTGCCCAGTAGAGCGTATTGCCGACTAGCGCCAAGGCCTGTGGAAGGGTGTCTCCGATGAGCGAACGGGGCGTGGCGCGGGCACCTTTGGACCGCACGAGGATCTCCGCTGAGCCGGTCTGATCGCCGGCCTGGTTGACCCAGCAGACCACCGACTGGCTCGTCACAAGCGCCGTAGGGGCAGCTTGGTCCACCGCGATCGCCTCGGGGGTGCCGCCCGCCAGCGGCAGCGCCATCACCGCAGTCGGAGTGCACCAGTAGAGGCGCTCACCGTCGCAGACCAGAGCCGTCAAGGGGTGGTCAGCCCGGTGAATCACCGCAACCTCGCCGCCGACCTTGGGCACCCGCTGCAGCACTCCCGACTGGCCAGCGGTCCAGTAGACGTGGTGAGCGTCGAGGGCGATGGCGTTGGCCCAGCTCGGTCCGGTCGCTAGCCGTCGCGGCTCACCGCCATGGTGGGCCAATGACCACAACACACCGGTCCGACGCTCGAGCCAAAAGACTCCGCTTGGATCCACAGCCAGTCGCTGCGCACCGCTGCTGTGGCTAGCGATGTCGGTTGACGGCCCACCATGGACCGGCGCCCGCAAGACGCCCCTGGCCACTGCGACGTAGGCGTAGTCCCCGAACAGCTTGAGATCTCGTGCCCACTCCAGACTGTGGTGCTTCGCTATGGCCGGGCCGGCGTCTCGCTTGGCAACCCACAGTTTTCCACGCTCAGGCCCGGTGACCCAGCACAACCGTTCGCCATCCACCGCCAGCGTCATCGCCCCTCGCGGGATCGGGAAGAGCTTCTTCGGAGCTCTGGCATCACAACCCGACGGCCCAACCAGCGCCAGTCCCAGACCACCGAGCAACACTGGCCGGCGTCGGAGCAAGGCACGGCTCGTTGAACCCATGGGGCTCGCCTATAACCTGACGGTCGCCCTGAGACGAGCTTGTCTCGCCACGAACCTTGCCGGCATAGTCTGGGTTGAAGGCCACCAGCCCAAATGCTCCATAGTCGGGTTATCGAGTGCAAGGAGGCGGGCGCACCAGCCGTCGGAGCGGGGGCGGTCGACGTCGACCACGACGAGAACGAGCGCCGTCGGCCCAAGCGCATCGTGGTCTGTGCCAGCTGTGGCCATGAGGTCGCCAAAGTCGACGACCGTATCGACGTCGCCGGGCGTCATCAGCACACTTGCGTCAACCCCGCCGGCTACGTGTACCGCATTGCCTGCTACCGACACGCGGCCGGATGCATCGGTGAGGGGGGTTGGTCCGACCACTACACCTGGTTTGCCGGCACCTTCTGGCAGCTGAGCTGTTGCGGGCGCTGCGGCATCCACCTCGGCTGGGGCTTCAGCGGCGACGATGCCGACTTCCACGGGTTGATCAGCGACCGTATCGAGGAAGGGGACGCCGACCTCGGATCCAGTTGAGGGAGCTGCTGCTGCAGAAGAGAAGCCGCAGCACCGAGTGCCGATGGGACACGCTATCGGACCGGCAGGCAATGGACGACAATGCCGGCGAGCGGGAGGAGCCTCATGAAGATCCTGTACGGCGTGACGGGCGAGGGGATGGGCCACGCGATGCGGTCGCGGGTGGTGCTCGAACATCTGGTGGCCCAGGGGCACGACGTGGAGATCGTCGCCTCAGGTCGGGCGGTCGATTTTCTGTCGCGCCACTTCGACGGAGTGAACCGGATCCACGGTTTTCACATGATCTACGAGGAGAACCGCGTGCGGCGGAGCAAGACGTTATGGTCCAACGTGCTCGCCGGCACCGCAGGACTGCCCAAGAACATCGCCGCCTACTTCGAGCTCATCGATAGCTTCGCACCAGAGGTCGTCGTCAGCGACTTTGAGTCCTGGAGCTACCTCTATGGCAAGGCGCACCGGTTGCCGATCTTCAGCATCGACAACATGCAAATCATCAACCGCTGCGACCATCCTTCCGACGTGCGGCGAGGACACCGGAAAGACTTCGAAGTTACTCGCGCCTTCGTCAAAGGAAAGCTGCCCTTCTGTGATCACTACTTGATCACAACGTTCTTCCGACCGCCTATCCGCAAAGACGACACCACCCTTTTGCCGCCGATTCTGCGGCCCGAGATCCTCGCTGCCGAGCCTAGCGACGGCGAGCACCTGTTGGTCTATCAAACCTCAGAAGACCACGACGCATTGCTCACGGCCTTGAACGACAGCGGGCTCGAATGTCGCATCTACGGCCTGCGTCGTGACCTGGAGCATGAGCAGGTCGAGGGAAACCTTCGCTATCGGCCCTTCAGCGAGACCGGCTTCATCGCCGATCTGGCTAGCTGTCGCGGCGTCATCGCCGGCGGCGGCTTCACCCTGATGGGTGAAGCCGTGCAGCTGCACAAACCCATGCTCGCCGTGCCCCTCGGCAAACAGTTCGAGCAGCTGCTCAACGCCCGCTACCTCGAACGGCTCGGCTACGGCCACCATGCCGCATCCCTCGAGAACCCTAGGGCTGTCCCAGCGTTCATCGATGGAATTGAAGCCTGTCGCGAAGCGCTCACCAGCTACCCACAAAGCAACAACGACGAGCTCCTCGCCGCCGTAGACCACCACCTAGATCGAGCAGCCGCCGACCTCTGTTAACGGTACGGCTGGACGTCGAAACTGGTATCGGCGAGATGAGCCGCTGTCGCCTGGGCGCGCGGGGCTTACCCCTGAAAGAACCCCTCATACCGACACCAGTCGGGGGCGGGGCGGAACGAACCCAGGGCGAACGATTCATTCCACCCTAGTTCGTTCCGTGCGGCGACATTCAAGTGCCCGTTTGCTGGTCGAGCGTCGGCACAATGGACCGCTTTTCGCCCAATTTGCGGAACGAACTCAGGGGGAACGATTCATTCCACCCCAGTTCGTTCCGGTATGAGATGGAGACGGCAACTCGTCATGCACGCGAGTCCATGCGAAGCGTGTTCCGGCAGCGGCGCTGCGCGGCGTGCCGCTATCGCCCACTGCGGGAACACGGTGGGCGGTGGATTTGTGGAGAGCCGCTTCGCGCCTCACCACAAGACCACCGCCCCGACGACGACGACGTCAGATGGAAAAGGATCAGAAAAAGAAAACAAAACAGTCGTCGTCGAAGTCGCTGGGGGCAGGTGCGCAATTGGTGGTCAAGCCCCAACCGAACATCATCATGTCTTGGCAAGGCCGCACTGGGCTTGTCCACGGATTACGCAGCTGTCCACAGCAGTGGCGTACCGGCGAGCCGGACGTGAGCGATGACCCGAAAGAACGTCTCGCGCTCGTGGTGCAACCGGTCGACCTGCATGATGTTGTGCTTCAGCGCGACGTCACCACTCAGCGCACGTCCCAGTGCCGCGAACTCTGGTCACGCGGCCACGACGTATCGATATGGTTTGTCGGCGGTGCCGAATTCGTGGGGAGGACCCCGGGGTTACGCCCGCCCGTGATCGCACCGCAATCCGCAGCCTCCGTTGACGCCCCGGGGTCAGGTCAAACCCACTGTCTCTTTTTTCGGAGGGGCCCCCGGCGCCGTCAGCGCTGGGGGAGGGATTTTCCCAGAAGACCCTCAGAAGTAATGACTGTGCTGGCCAGACGTCGAGCAAGGCGGGTTCCCGGACGACCTACTGGCCCATCCACGTCCCAAAGCGGATGCGCCAGAGCAGCGCCGGCAACCCTGCCACCGCCCAGAAAAGCAGCGCCCCCACGACCAACCGCAGCGCCGCTACAGAAGCACGAGTGCGGCCCGCCACGGTCACCGCTGAGTGATTGGCGGCGAGGCTGGTGGCGACGAAGACAGCCAGGGATTCGAGCACCACGACGACCATGGCGCCGAACAGTGGGTAGCCCACGACGTAATGCTCGGCCAGGAACAAACACCAGGGGCAATGATGGTGAAGCACACCGTAGTGATAGGCGGCGAGCGTTCGGACCAAGGCGATGGCCGTCACTGGCGCCCAGAGGACCGCTAACATGCCAATCGCAGCGCCAAGCCAGGTCGAGCTCGTTTTGCCAGAGCGCAGCAGCAGCGCCAGCACGACGAGCACCACGGTGCTGCCACCGCTGATCGCCAACCACTGCCCATCGGTCAACAGCCCGGCGCTCGAGGCGCCCTGACGGGGGCGAGCCTGATCGTAGATGACCGCACAACAGTCGACCGGTTGACTCAGATCGACGCTCCACAAGGCGCGCATCGTGTCGCTGACCGCCAGCACGACGAAGGGAGCTGCGAGCAACAAGCCACGGGCTCCGACCACTGTGAGCGGAGCGAGCGGATGGCTGCGATTGAGTCGATCGATGAGATGCCAGCTCGCCAACAAGGTAATGCTCAGGCCACGTAGAGCCACCACTCGATGTCCCAAGCCTCCCATGGCCTGGATCACCCCGGTGCCGCACATCGCCCCGGGAACCACCTCGGGAAGCACCACCGTGATGGCGATGAGTAAGCACAAGCTCCCCACCAAGAGGGACAGCGCGGCATAGCGCGCCAACACTGAAGCGCTCTCGGCCTGGACCTCCAAGCGCAGCTGGGCGGCGTCGTTGCGCTCAGGCGCCCAGCCCAGCAGGACTCGAACCGCCGACCAGACGGCCGGGCTGAGCAGCACGATGGCCAGCGTATCTGCCAGCAGCACCGAGGTGATCAACGGGTGAGCAAACATCTGCAGGCCGCTCCCTCAATCGTCGCCACGCTCTTGGCTGTCTATCCGATGCCCGTCCCGACCTGCCCGCTGCCCTGGATCGGAGGGTCCGCTGCACGTTTCGGTGTGGAGACCCAGCTGGCCAGCTTCGAGTCGCCACTGCCGCTGAGCGAAGCAGCCGTCGAGCAGCCGCGGATCGTGGGAGGCAACCACCACGGTAGCTCCGCGGTCGCGGGCCCGATCGAGCCCGGCCATGACCAAGTCGATCCCCTCCGGATCTTGGTGGGCCGTAGGCTCGTCAGCCAACAGGAAAACTGGCTCCACCACCAGCGCTCGTGCCAGCGCCACCCGCTGCTGCTCGCCTACCGAAAGCTCGGTGGCGACTCGCTCAGCCAAGGCCAGAGCACCAACCTGCTCCAAGGCCTCTGAGACGCGGCGACGAATGTCCGAAAGGCTACCGCCACTGGGCACCAGCGGCAGCATGACGTTCTCAGCAGCGCTCAGATCGGGCCACAGCTGACTGACCTGAAACACCAGTCCAACCTGTCGACGCCAGCGATCGCGGTGGGATCCCAGGTATCTCGACACCGGCTCGCCTGCGGCCCAAACCTCCCCGCTCGTCGGTCGCAACAACCCGGCGAGAAGGTGGAGCAAGCTGCTTTTACCTGCACCGGTCGAGCCACGCACCAGCGAGAGATCACCAGGGGCGAAGGTGGCATCGATGGCGTCGAGCACCCGTCGCTCCGAGCCCCTCGCGTCACGGCGAGCCAAGGTGAGCTCTCTACATTCCAGGCCTGCCGCACTCATGATGATTGGCGGGCCTAGCCCCGCTCCTCTGCCAAGAGCCGCTCTGGTTGGCTCGCCGCGGTCCGCAGCACCGGCCAGATCGCGGCAGCGAACCAGGGCAGTAGAATCATGACACCCACTTCGAGCAGCACCAGCCCAGCCGAGCCAGGCTGCAGGGTCAGCTCAACTGGATGATGAGGCCAGCCGAGGAGAATCTCTCCAATCCAGCTTGCCCCTGGCCAGAACACCAGCTGGTAGGCGGCCACCAACCCGACCGCGACAGCCGGCAAGCCCACGATGGCGGCCCGTAACAACCGTAGGCGGAGTACGTCGCCGGTGGTCCAGCCCAGCGCCTTGAGCAAGCCAACCTCACGCCGACGAGTGAGACCGTCGCGCCAAGCCGCCACCACCAACAGCACCAGGCCCAGCAGCGCCGGTGTCAGAGCCAGCATGGCGATGCCACCGCGACGCCCGACGCCGGTCGCATACCAGCCCAGAGTCTCCGACTTCTGACGGATGTGCACAGGCCATGGAAAAGCGGCGGCCAGATCTGGAACGATCGCGTCCTCCTCACTCTCGTGGAAGACGAGCACAGCCAGATCGCTGGCCTCGCCAGCGGCAAGCCCCAGCAAACGGCGGGCATCCGAAGCGCTGACCACGACCAAGTCGTGGGCCGCCATTGACGTCTCGGGCCCCAAGGTCCCGTGCACGTCGAGCTGAAGGGTCTCGACGCCACGCAACTCGATCACGCCAGCCTGCTCCGCGGCAGCCAGTGCTGGGCCGACTACCGCGGCACCCGGTGCCAGCCCTCGGAGCCATGGGCGCAATGTGCCGATCTCGGGCCAGGGACCGCGAGCCCCACCGCTGGCCATAGCCGGATCGCCGGGCCCTGGGACCTCGCCGTCAGCAGCGCCACCCGGCTCGAGCGGACCGGGCAGGCCGATGAGCGTGACCGGGCCGTCGGGACCACGGACCACGCCCCAGATGCGCGGCCGTACCCCGGTCACTCCTGGCACCTTGCGCGCTCGCTCCACCGCCTCGCCAGCCGGCAAAGGGCGCCAGCCGCCGGCGTCCACGCGACGAACGATCAGCGACGGGCTGTCGGCTAGTAGGACGCGCACGGTGTCGTCCACCGCCTGAGTCAGCAACGCGGGAACGGCCACCACGGCGGCCAGCACGGCCAGGCATGCGCCAAACAGAAGCGCTGAGCCAGGCCGGCGCAACAGGTCTCGCCCAGCCCAAAGCAGCATGCCGAGCTCAGGTGCCCTCATCGACTCACCTCGTCATGAGAGGACCGGGTGCCCGGGGGGGCGGCAGGTTGGATCAGCAAGCGATCCACGCTTGGATCGAAACGAAACATCCTCGGAGAGGGGCGCAGATCGATGGCGCTATGGCGAGCGCCTTGCTGGCGCCCACCCCGCCCCGATGGCACCCAGGCGGGCACCGCCAGAGCGAGACTCGTCATCACCTGGGCTGCGCGACCGAGCTGGGGCCGTGGTCGCCACCAGGGATCGAGCACCAAGACGAGCAACCCGATCGCCGTGAGCCCGAGGCTCACCTGCACGAGCCGCCGGGCCGCAGCCAACCGGTCGATCGCCCTGAGATGGGCAGCGGCGTCGGCTAACGAGCCGCCTTCTTGCCGGTCATCTGCTCCCATCGTTCGTCGGTCAGCTCCCCCAGCTTGAACGTCGTCTTGCCGCCGTGCCGTTTCTTGAACGTAGCCGCTGCCTCGTCGTCGGCCAGCGGCACGATCGCCGGACCCATCGGCCCGACCACATCTGAGCCAGCCACCCACACGACGGTGGCCGCATCCAGGTGCTTGCCTGTGAAGTACTCTCGCACCACCCCCCGGTCGAGCTGCTTCCGCGGGACGCCGAGGAATCGGTCGGGGTGCAACCAAGTCCGCAACATGCACCCAGTCCCGCAGAAGTAGTGGGTGGTCCCATCGTCCAGCGCGATGGCGCTGGCGAACTTGGCGTGTTCCTTGACCCGCATGGCACAGACCGGACAGCGATCATCGTCGCCGACCTGCATGCGGCCCTCTGCGTCCAGTGGGGTGCCTGGCTTCAGGTGCCTGGCAGACCCGCCAGGTGCCGCCGCGCTGGCGGCGCCTGAAGTAGACCCCTTGGCGCCAGTCGAGCTGGGGCGAGCAGACGCCGCCGCGTCAGTCGGCGTCGCTTCGGACCGACAGGCGGTCGAGCCGAGAGTCGTGGCGGCTGCGAGCCCGCAGATCAAGACTAGGAGGGTGGCGCGACGAAGCGACGTTAGCTTGGTGTTCATGGTCTGTGAATCCGGACCCTGCAGCCCATGAATGACCCCTGGGCAGAAGCAGTATTGGGCGACTGGACGCTCTACTCAATGGTGGTGCTGGGGCTGCTCGGCACCGCCCATTGTGTGGGCATGTGCGGCCCCTTGGTGCTGGCGCTGCCGGCACAACGCGGCCGGCTCAGAGCACACCTTCTGTACCATTTGGGCCGGATCACGACCTACACGATCGTCGGCGCAGTGTTCGGCGCCATCGGCGCCGGCATCAGCCAGCTCGACGGCGGAGGGAGCGCCGATCTCGGGGGCATGGCCCACATGCAAGTGGTGCTATCGCTAGTCGCCGCCGCGCTGTTGCTACTCTTTGGCCTGGTGCGCTTGGGTATCGTCGGCGAGCCCGCGTGGATGGCAGCGGCCTCGCCAGGCAAGCTGCCAGGCTTCTCAGCGGTGCACCGTCGCGTGGCTAGCGGGCGCCAGGGCGTTTCGATGGTGCTGCTCGGCTTGATGCTGGGCCTGCTGCCTTGCGGCCTGTCCTTCGGCGCCTTCGCAGCAGCCTTGCCAGCCGGCGGCGCCTGGCAAGGAGCGCTGCGGCTGCTAGCCTTCGGCTTGGGCACGCTCCCTGGGCTGCTGCTATTGGGCACCGTAGCGGCTGGCTTCGCCCGCAAACACGCCCGACTGTTCGACCTGCTCTC
>JAUVCD010000875.1 GCA_030590865.1 Myxococcales bacterium
GGTGGGTGACTTGCCAGCCACACGTTCCCGTCCAATCCGGTGAACGGTACCACGGGGTGCGACATCAGTTGTCGCATTGGAACGCGACGAGGACCTCAGCTCGATAGGCCTCCTGCGTGGAACTCCTGCAAGTCCCTGAGCACGACGAGATCATGCCCGCCCTTGCGCTCCTGCTGAAGCTCCGGATAATGGGCCACTGGTAGAGCAGGGGCAATTGAGGCGGGGACGACACATGAGATCTGGATATTGGAAGATGCTGGCCGCGTTGGCTCTCGCTGCGGCTGTGGGGATGATTGCCGCTGAGGGTAAGGCAGCATCGAGACCCGTACCCTTCGTGCTTTCCGGTGTTTGGGCGCGCGGTGATGCCAGCGTGTGGGCCGTAGGCAAGGGCGGGGTCGTTCGCCACTACAACGGGAGTGGGTGGCGCACCGTCGCGACGCCGACGACCAA
This sequence comes from Myxococcales bacterium, assembly GCA_030590865.1. GTDB lineage: Bacteria > Myxococcota_A > Polyangia > Polyangiales > Polyangiaceae > JAPYTK01. The sequence continues at coordinate 451 of JAUVCD010000875.1, forward strand.
GAACCTCACCGCCGTGTGGGGAGCCTCGTCGACCCGGCTTTGGGCAGTGGGGGAGGGCGTGATTCTGACGGGCAACGGTAGGGGTTGGTCGACAGTGGCCACGCGCGTTCCGTTTCTTCGTGGCATTTGGGGGAGCAGCTCGAGCGACGTCTGGGCGGTCGGCGATGGCGGCGCCATCATGCACTTCGATGGCACCAGCTGGAAGACCGTGCCCAGCCGATCCAGGGTCAACTTGGTCGGCGTCTGGGGCAGCGGGCCGGGGAAGGTGTGGGCGGTGGGCGCCGCCGGTGTGATCCTTCGCTACGACGGCACGGTGTGGGCCAAGCAGCCGAGCGCAACGACCCAATCGCTGCGAAGCATCTGGGGCACCGGTTCGAGCAACGTGTGGGCCGTCGGCGATGGCGGTGTCATCGTGCGCTTCGACGGCCGCAAGTGGACCGCCAAGTCGAGTGGCGTGACCGTCAGGCTGCGCAGCGTTGGGGGAAGTAGTGGCTCCAACGTCTGGGCCGTCGGCGACGGAGGCAAGCTCTTGCGTTTCAATGGCAGGTCATGGTCGGGTCGTATGAGCGGAACGGGGCGCAATCTGCTGGGCGTGGTCGTCAGCTCGACGGGCAACGCCTGGGCGGTGGGCGACAAGACCTCCTGGGTGTCCTGGGAGGATTGCCGGGCCTGTTTGACGAGCATCGCGACTCCGTAGCAGCGGGTGGCCCTGTTCACGGACGAATGGGCACTGGGCTCGGAAGACCGGGCACTGGGCTCGGAACAAGCGGGGTCTTGCCGAAGCCGCTCGAGCGCGCTGATCGCTGAAGCCGCACCGGTCTGCCCATCGCGTGGGACAAGATGCCATCGTGCTCGCTCCGGGCAACGTCGCGTCCTCGCCATGCTCGCCGTGCTCGTCGTCGCCTGCGGCGCCGTCTGCGCGCGGCTCCGCGTGGCTCCGGGCGCTCTATTGCCCTCCGCTCCGCGCGGTGGCCGCGCAATCGCGCGGGCGATGGGCGAGGGGTGCCTCCGGCGGGGGCTCTGAGCTCGGGGTAGGGGGGAAGAGGGGTTCTGGGTGCGGTGGCGACGGGTTGGTTGCCAGGTTGGTGGGGCGGCGGGCGACGGATGGGCGGCTCTCGAGCAGCTTGCCGCGTTCTGTTGGAGGCGCAGCCGGGAGGAACGTGCGTTCTGTCGAAGCAGCGGGCTGCGATGCGGATTCGGCGTAGATCGGTGCCTCCGAAAAAGCGACATCGCAATAGCTGGGCGCCACGATTTCGCTTGACCGTTTCGACGCTGAGCGAGCGGCCGAAGCGAGAGCCGTCATTGAATGACCCATGGCTCGCGCCGATAGCGGCGTTAGCGGTTTCTTGGGAACCATTAGGCCATTTCGACCGTCTTGGTGTCTGGCACGGTCTCTCGACAGTCCTCACGAGGCCGAAATGGCGGGTGCTATGCTATCATATGAAGTGCCGAAACGATGGCTATCGTGCTGACCTAGAGATCCGGCAGATTATTGCAGAGCTCGGGCGCTTGTTTGCGAGTCAGCGTCGCATTGAACGGCTGATATGCCGCTACCTGGCTGATTTGGCGGAGTGCATTGCAGCAGAGCCATTGACCGTTTTGGGCGGCTATGCCGACATCTATCATGCTGGTCGAGTGCTGTTTGGGCTGAGCGTTCGGGCGATTCGTGAACGGGTGCGAGTGGGACAGGCGTTGCGAGAGCTGCCGCGCATCGAGCGGGGGTTCGTGGACGGGCAACTGAGCTACTCGCGGGTTCGGGAGGTGACCCGGGTGGCCACGGCGGAGACTGAGGCCCAGTGGTTCGAGGCGGCGGCCGAGCTGCCGATGCGAGTGCTCGAGCGACGGGTGGTTGAGGCCGGTGGGGGCGACGGTGGTGAGAAGGACGATAACGGCGGCTCGGGGGCAGCAGTCAGCTGGGCCAATCCCGAGACCGTGGACGTGCGGCTGAGGATGGGCGTCGAGGCCTGGGCCATGCTCGAACGGGCGATGGAGGGAGCGCGCCGGGCGGCGGAGGGCAACGGGTTGCTTACCGATGCCGAGGCGCTCGAGGCGGTGGCCCGCGATGCGCTCTGCCGGCAGGACGAGCATGCGGTCGGCGAGGCCAGCGACCCGCGGCGCAACGTGGTGCTGTACGAATGCCAGCTCTGTGGACGTACCGAGCTCGACACGGGGCGTGGCGCCATTGAGATTGGCGACGGGGCCGCTGCGGCGCTCGGGTGCGGCGCCACCGAGCGGGATCTGCGCACCGAGGGCCGGGTGGTGAAGCGCGGCGGTCCCATCCCGGCCCCGACCAAGCGAGCGGTTCGCCTGCGCGATCGTGATCGCTGCCGGGTGCCGGGCTGTGGGCGGCGGCGCTATGTGGACGTGCATCACATCGAGCACCAGCGGGACGGTGGGGTGCATGCTCGGTCCAATTGTTGTGTGCTCTGTTCAACCCACCACGGTCAGCTCCACCAGGGGCAGCTGCGGGTCGAGGGCGACGCTGACGCCGAGCTCAGGTTCTACGATGAGGCGGGCGAGCCCATTGTGATCGGGCGGCCGCGCGTGGGCCCCAGGCGGATGATCCAATGTGGGCCTGCGGTGACAGGAGTCGACATCTGGAGCTTGGCCGACAATGGTGGCGTGGCGACCCAATGTGGGTCACAGGCCGCAATGACCATTGCGATCGACGGCGGGGAAGAAGGTAGCCGTGAAGAGGGCAGAGCTGAAGACGACAGTGGCGACACAGAGCTTT
>JAUVCD010000737.1 GCA_030590865.1 Myxococcales bacterium
CCTGGGACGGTCGGGGCCTTGGGACCGCTGATCCAAGCACGCCAGCTGCGCGACGGGAACCGCCGCAACCACGCACCAAGGGAGTCAGGGCACGAGATTCTGTTGGAGCAGAACTTTCTTCTTGAAGTGTATGCTGATGTAGGTGTATAGGTCACAAGGGATCACAGTGGACCACCTTGCCTTTGCCTAGGCGTTCACGACGCCCCCCAAACCCCACCGACCTGCGGGTCACCCTACGAAAGGGACACCCAGTGAACCACCAGCGCTTGATTCTCAGCACCTCCATCTTGGCCCTGGCCAGCGCCCTCACTGGTTGCACTCAGGACATCGGTAGCGACGAGAGCTACGAGACCTGGAATCGACAGAACAACCCGGCCTTCGTCGACTCGAATTTCGAATACAACGTCGACCGCCTCCCACTGGCGGGCAAGGCCGCCCAAGACCCCATCCCGGCGGACTACTGGGCCACCTACCGCGACAGCATCAATCAGCGGTGGGACGGCTCGGACAGCCTGTCGCCGTCAGAGAAATACGCGAAAGCATTCGGCCGCGAAGGGCTCACTGACGTCATCTCCGCGAAGTACGGCATCGATAAGCACAGCAGTCGCAAAGAGTGTTTCGCCGATCTGGACTGCGACGATCTCGAAGACGGCTCGACCTGCGCGCGCCGCGATCAGACGGATGAAATGGGCACGTGTATCCCCACTTGGTGGGGGCTCTGCCACGGCTGGGCGCCTTACGCCATCAGCGAGCCTGCCGCCGTGCAGCCGGCGGAGCACAATGGCGTGACCTTCTACCCCGGCGACATCGAGGCCCTGTTCTCGCTGGTCTACACGTCCAGCCTGCCCGTCAAGTTCCTCAGCGAGCGCTGCAACGAGAAGAGCCCCGACCCGGACGACGAGGGGCGCATTCCTCAGGACGAGTGTCGGGACATGAACCCAGGCTCGCTGCACATCGTGGTCACCAACATGCTCGGCCTACGGGAAATCGGTTTCGTGGAAGACCGCACCTACGACATACAGGTGTGGAACCAGCCCGTCGCCGCGTACCGCATCATCAACGCCGTAGACGACAAGCTGCTCGAGATCTCCAAAGAAGAGGCTGTCGCCTTGCTGGGGCTCGAAGAGGGCAGCGACTACACCTACAACCCCGAGGCGCGGCGCTTCTTCCACGTCGAGCTCGAGCTCGACTACATCACCGAATCTCCTCCCGCCCATTTCTCAAACGTCGGCGACAGCACCTTCACGCGCACCGACACCTATCAATACGTCTTGGAAGCCAAGGCGGACGGCGAAGTCTTTGGCGGCGAATACATCGGCTCGAGCCGCACCTTCCATCCTGACTTCGTGTGGTGGCCAACCGACAAGCCCTACGGCCGCGTCGCTGACGGCATGATCACCTATGACGAGGTGAAGATGCTCAACGAGCTTGCCCAGCCAAGCGAGCCAGAGCCCACCGACTGAGGACAGCGGCAGTAATTAGCGGTAGCGCTGGAAACGAAAATAGTGTATTTGTGCGCCTATGTAGGGGGGTCTCCCACCCTGCGTAGGTGAATGACGGCATCCACCATTCTTGTGTAGCAGAGGACGGTCCATGAAAACGACTCGCACCATTGGTTTGCTCACCACTCTCGTTGCGGCCATGACGGCCAGCTCTTGCGTCACCTACGAGACGGAAGAAGGCGACGGGAAGAACGATGACGAGCAGCCCCCCGAGGCGGTCCCGACCATCCAATTCGAAGACCCGGCCTTCGAGACCTGCGTGCGTGAGCACATGGGTTTGTGGGACGTCGGCATCCTGAAGACTGATGCCCAGTGGGTACCCCACCTGGCCTGCCAGGATCGCCAGATCGCCAACATCGTCGGCATCGAGCACTTCACGGGCCTCACGACTCTGGCGCTCTGGGAAAACGAGATCACCGACATCACGCCGCTCACCACGTTGACCGGGCTGGTGGATCTTCAGCTCGGCAACAACAACATCGTCGATCTGTGGCCCCTAGCCGAATTGGTGGGCTTGCAGAAGCTAGGCCTGTCGATCAACGGCATCGCAGATCTGACGCCTTTGGGCGGCTTGCTCGAGCTCCGCTGGCTCAACCTGGACGTCAACACCATCACGGACCTCTGGCCCGTGGCCGGCCTGCCAAACCTGAATTGGCTCACCGTCGATCACAACCCCCTCGGCGCCCATCCCGCACTCGTCGATTTGGACAACCGGGGCGTGGATGTCTACTCCGACTACCCTGAAGGCTCGTTCAGCCAGCCTGACATCAGCGAGATCGCCGGCCCCGGCCTGGGACGGGATCTGCGTGACCGAGGCGAGCTAGCCATCGAGCTCGGCTCAGCTGGCGAGCTGTCGCTGGGCTATGATGTCGACGGGACGCGCCACCGGATCTACGGCGAGTTCGCCGGCAGCCTCGCGGTGGTGGACGGCAAGATCCACTATCGGTCTAGCCACCGGGACGTGGTCGTCGGTGAGCAGACTGCCAAGGGGTTCGACCTCTGCTCAGGGGACTACGCCGAGGTGTGTTACTTCGCCGTAGGCGCTAAGGCTGGAGGCGCCATGCGCAGCCCCCTTGCTGGGCAGGCCGCGCAACCCGTCTTCACCGCCGCCCTGACGCTGGCCGATGGAGCCGAGCGGATGATGCTCGACAACGGGCCGGTGAGCCTGGCCGACGAGACCATTCCTTACGGCGCCATGAACTGGGACGTGATGCCCTACGCGCTGGCCTCGCCGAATCAGATGGACGCCGGCAGCTGCCTGTTCATGGCCACCACCGGAACCATGGAAATACTGATGAACCAGCGCCTCCCGGTGGAGGAGGTCCAATACGGCAGCGACGCTGACTTGTCGGAGCGCTACCTGATGAACGCTTTCGACTACGTGTCGTCGAGCGACATCCGCTGGTGGCTCTCGGACGTCGTCTACACCTACAACGTGCACGGTGGCTCGCTGCTCGATCGGGACTACCCCTTCGCAGTGGGCTACGTGAAGGACTCGGGCAGTAGCGTCATCAAGTCGGATTCGATGGATCCCGATGCCTACTTGAGCATGTACTACAACTGGTTCGACGACCTGCCGGTGGGCTGGCCAGACCTGCTGACCCCGACGCCTCTGGCTGAGCGAACCAGCATCTTCATCGAGCCGCGGCGCGACCAAGGTAGCCAATGGGCGGTGGCGCTGATGGACGACTCGACGGTCGAGAAGATCAAGTACGAGCTCCGGACCAAGAAGGCCCCGGTCATCATCGTCTACAACCACTTCCTGTACTGGCACGCCGACATCATCGTTGGCTACGACGACACCGTCGCCTCCAACGGCTGCCCGATGGTCGACCAGAGCGTCGACTATTACAAAGAGCAAGGCAGTGCCTCCTATGCCGACGCGATCGAGAAGCACAAGACCGCTCTGGGCGGCTGCACGAACCAAGGGATCTTCTACGTGCGTGACTCGATCTACGATGGTGGCGCCGACGAGCCGACCTACACCTATGGTGGCGGCTACACGGACAAGTACTCCAAGCGCATTGTCGAGCGCTCCTACAACTGGGTGAAGTTCCTGGCGAACCACGCCTACACGGTGCACCGCCGGTAGTCGTCCCCCCTCCTCGGACACCTAGCGCCACCCTCGGCGCCCCATTCCCAGTCCGACGCAAACCGTCAGCGTCGCGGTCGAGCGCGGGATTCACCATCGTGAACCCCGCGCTCTGTCCTTTTGTCCCCGCGTCCTGCGCGCTGAACAGCGCAGGCTGCCCCTGATTCCGGCAGCCCGCCTGTGATGTCCGTCGATGGGCAGGCCCTTCCCCCGGCGTTGGTTGGGGCCAATGGACCACGTGGATCGTAGGCGATCCGCCTACAGGTGATCCAGTTGCCCACTTTGGCCCACATCATTCCGGGCAGATAGAAAAGATCCGCCGGTGGCATGCTCCCTGCATTAGGCGCTGATGTGCGGGTTTAGCGTACTCTTGCTTACATACTCTCACTCGCACAACCAAACAAACCGACACGAAGAACGCTGTTTCCGGGGAGGAACAAGCGATGAGTATTTCAACGAAGACTGGTTTTCATCTTGGCGCCCTCTTGATCGCAACGGCCGTGCTCGGCAGCGGCTGCGTGACCGATATCGACGACACCGACACCGAGGGCGGCAAGCCCGATAGTGACGGCAAGATTGTCGACGGCAAGGCTGACGCCTGGAACTCGACCAACAACCCCTCACGATTCAGGGTGGAGTTCGACTACGAACTGGCCAACCTGCCGATGAGCGGCGCCGCCGAGGTGACTCCCTGGCCGGACACCTACTGGCCGACTTACAAAGACTCGACCAACCAGCGTTGGCAGGGCGTGGACGTGATGTCGCCCCTCGAAAAATACGACGCGGCATTC
>JAUVCD010000796.1 GCA_030590865.1 Myxococcales bacterium
CGTGTTCCGCTTCAATCGGCGCCGCTTCCGCAGCCGCGGGATGGTATTCTACCGCGTTCTCGAACTCGCCGTCGCCCACGACCCGGTACGCTACAAGGATCTCATCGTCAAACGACGGGCTCGGAAAAAGCCGCCCACGCCGCCACAGGCGCGTGGACACCCGCCGAGCCTGGAGCGCCCTCCAGCGGACCGCCCGTGGAGAATGGGTTAGCCGGGTTCCTCCGGTTAAATGGATACCCCGGATCTGCATTATGCCGACTCCCTAATTATGCCGCGCAGGTCCCGGTGACCGGCGCCGGGCGTGGGTTTCATCTTCCTCAACGCGGCATAATCAGAGACCTTGCAGGAAGCCCAACAGCTCGTCAGGGGGCTTGTACCGGGTCGGTCTTCCCTTGACCGGAGACGTCCGCGCGAGGGCGCGTTCTTTGATGGCCAAGTCGGCATCGATGTAGATCTGGGTCGTCTCCACAGACTCGTGACCCAGCCACAATGCGATGACGCTGCGGTCTACTCCCGACTGGAGCAGGTCCACCGCCGTGGTGTGCCGCAAGACGTGCGGAGATACTCGCTTCCCCTTGAGCGATGGGCAGGCGATCTCGGCTTTGGCGACGTGTTTCTTGATGAGTCGCTCCACCGCATCGCGGCTCAGGTGTCCCCCCCGCCGCGAAGGAAATACCGGGTCGGTCGGTGCGTGGTTGAGCTCGCGAAACCACACCCGCAGGACGTTGACAGTCTGTCGGGTCAGTGGAGTGCACCGCTGCTTACGACCTTTGCCGAGGCATCGGACGTGGGCACCGGAGCCCAGCTCGACGTCCTCGCGTCGAAGCTGAGTGATCTCGGATACCCGTAGACCCGTCTGGCAGGCGAGCAGCATCAGGGCGTGGTCGCGGCGGCCGAGCCAGGTTTCCTTGTCTGGGGCAGCCAGCAACGCCTCGACTTGTGCGCGGTTGAGGAAGGCAACGATCTTCCTCTCGAAGCGTTTCTGCGGAATGCCGAGCACACGTTGGATCATCAAGCTGTGCGCAGGCTCCTCGAGAGCGGCGTAGCGGAAGAAGGAGCGGATAGCGGCGAGTCGAGCATTGCGGGTGCGTATGGAGTTACCGCGCTTTTCCTCGAGATGTTGGAGAAAGTCACCGATGAGTGATGGATCGAGGTCGGCCAACAACAGGTCCGAAGGAGCTCTTCCTAGCTTGTCGTGGGCGAAGCGCAATAGTAGCCGGAAGGTGTCGCGATAGGCATCTACGGTATTCGAGCTGGCTCGGCGTTGGTGTTGAAGTCGGTTGGTGAAGAAAGCTTCGAGCAATGGTGCGAGCTTGGCGGTAGTCATAATCGCTCCTGAGACCAACGACGCTCCAATCGTTGGGCGGCGCGAGCGAGCAACTCCGGAGTAGCGGTGAGATACCAATAAGTGTGGGACGGATTGGTGTGGCCGAGATAGGTCGACAGCCTGGGCATGCGCGCCTCGACATCGACTCCAGATCGGTACCAGTCGAGGACGGTCTTGACGGCGAAGGTGTGGCGGAGGTCGTGGATACGCGGCCGACGCGGTGTCGTACGCTCCGCGAGCCCCGAGCGGTCCAGGAGCCCGAGAAAGACCTGGTGGACGTTTTGGTAAATCGGTCTGCGCCCGCGCGTGGAGAAGAAGAAGCTGGGCGATCTCGGTGTTGGCCATCTGCGGTCACGCTCGTCGTTGTACCTGCACAACGCAGACGTGGTGGTCGGGTGAAGTGGCACCAGGCGCGACTTGCCAAACTTCGCCTTGCGCACCACGAGCACGCCGGTCCCAAGATTGACATCATCGCGATCGAGTGCGAGTGCCTCGCCGACGCGCATCCCGGTGACGCTCAGCAACCCCAGCAACGTGACGTGCATCTGGGCCAAAAAGGGTGACCGGATGCTCTCAGCAGCCGCCAAGAGCGCTCCGACATCTTCGTCCGAGTAGATGTACGGTGTTTGCCGTTGCTGCTTGTATGGCACCAGATCCGGGGAAGGGACCTGCGTGAGGGGATCGATGGAACGGTAGTACTTGGCGAAGAGGCGGACGATGCCGAGCCGCTGCGAGCCCCATCGCTGTGACGCCTGGAACCCCTGCGTTGCCCAGCGCACCGCGAGATCGTTGCTGATGAGACCGTTGCCCTCGGCGTCTACCAAGGCCACAAACTCCGGTAGGAGTGTGCCCTCTCTTTCGAGTTTGAATCCTAGAGCGCGCCGCAGCTCGAGGTAGTCGGTGACGGCTTTTTGGAGGTGGCTCATGACTCACCTCCGGGCCAAGGCTGCGCGAGCTCGCGCAAGGCATTCTGATCGACCTTGGCGTAGATCGCCGTCGTGTCAATGTGGCTGTGGCGAAGCACCTGTGCGATCTCGGAGAGCGAACCGCCTCGGCGCAGCATTTGCGTCGCCGCGGTGTGCCGAAGGACGTGCGCTCCGCGCCGTCGCGATTGTACTCCGGCTCTTTGGAAGGCGCGCTGGACAATCGCCGTCACGGCGTGTCGGCCGAGACCCTCATACGGCGCACGCGAGCGCAGGAAGAGCTTGCGGGAAGGATAGCGAGGCCGGCCTCGCTTCAAGTAGGCAGCGATCGCTTCGCCCACCTCGTGCGGAAGTGGGAGGTGGGCGTGCTTGTTTCCTTTTCCGCACACGAGGATCTCGCCGGTCTTCCAGGTCACGTCGTCGAGCTCTAGGGCGGCGACCTCGCCGGCACGTAGTCCCATGCGGACCAACAGCAACAGAACTGCGTAGTCTCTACGCCCGACGGACCGGCGTCGGTCACAGGAACGCAGCAAGCGCTCGACCTGGTGATCCTCGAGCCCTCGCGGCAACGACGCTTGCCGCCATCCGGCTACGGCAGGAACACAGCCCGCCAGGTCAGAGTCGATCTCTCCGCGCACGTATAACCAGCGCAGCAGTGCGCGCAACGCAGTGACTTGGATCTTGCAGGTGCTAACGCTGAGACGCCGCGACGCTCGGCGTATGAAACCAGTCACATCGATAGTCCTCAAGTCACGGGGCGTCGGCCGGGCGTCCTCGAACCTCTCCCGCAGGAAGTGCCGAGCGACTCTGCAATAATTCTCGACCGCGAGGACCGTCAGGCAGCGCTCTGTTTCGAGGTAGTCGGCGAACTCCGCCAAGAGCTCATCGTGGGGCCCGGGGCGGTCTGCCGGGCCAGGCAACTCGACACCGGAACGTCGCAAGGAGCGCACGATAGGATCCAAGGCTCGCGAAGAAGTGAAGCCGACATAGCCAGTCGCGCGTCGATGGTGAAAGAACTCCTCAACACGATCCGGTCGAAGCTCCGCGATCGACAACTGGTGATCCTCCATCCACCGGCTGAGGTGTGCCATCGCGGTTAAGGCGTGCGCCGCGGAAAGCACCGCGTACCCCTCCGACCTCATGTCTCGATAGACACTCGATACGAAGTCCGAAAGCGGTCCTGAGATCTGCGTCCTGGGATAGCGTCCCATGTTTCCTCCTTCCCCAGCCTGCAGAGCCGGGAGAATGAGGGAACGCCATCAGGATTATGCCGACTAGAGCCAACTCCCCGCCATTGTAGTGCCTCGAAATCGCAACGGAAATAGTGAGCTAGGCAGCCCAACGCGGCATAATCGCGGAGTCGGCATAATGCAAACGCCATCACGGCCTCCTGCACGAGCGAGGCTTTCAGGTGCGGCTAGACGAAACGGGCGAGGCGGTCTTCACGAGCCCGAGCGGCGCGGAAATCCCGAGGAACATCACACCCCCACCTCTCCGCGGAGATCCCGTCGACAGCCTCACCCGTTGGAACCGCGAGGCTGGCCAACTCATCGACGCCGACACGAACCTCCCGGAATGGGACGGCGAGATTCCTCAGTACGCCTACATCGTCGAGTTCATGACCGAG
>JAUVCD010000499.1 GCA_030590865.1 Myxococcales bacterium
CGCTACAGGCGCCGAGGGGGGGCCGCATGGATGACGTTTTGGATTGGGCGCAACCGCGGCGAGCTCGCGGCGATGAATGGCTAGAACAATGCGCACCGCGTCGTGGCGACGGTTCCAGCGTACCAGGGCCCGGCCCATGGCGCTCGTGCACCGCTGGCTCGACATGACGAGCACATCCAACTGAGAGGAGCAGGCCGTGACGCCCATCCAACCCGTAGCCCATTGCATTCACGATCCGGCCGCCAGGAAGTGGATTGACGAAAACAACCGGATCTTCGCCGCCTACTGCTGGGAGGTGCACCGGTGCGGGCCGAGCGAGTGCGGCGCCGACGCGATCATGATCGATACTGCTGCCTGGCAGATTTGGCACGAGCGAGTGGGCACACCGTGCTGGAGCGAGCTCGATGTCGAACGCTGGCTCGATCGTTTCGCCGGCACCACGCCTGACGACGAGACGCGGCGGCATCACGCCGTCATCACCCTCCACGCGTTCTACTGCTTCCTGGTCAAGCATCAGCATCTCAGCCCGCAGCAGGCGCTGAAGGTCGTCGACCAGCTGGAGCCGCTGACCGCCCGGGCGGTTGAGCAGCTCTTGCCCGCGCTGATGGCAGCAGGTCCGGCGGACGCGTCACGATCGCAAGCGCGCTCGCTGAATTGACGGACGCACCGTTCCGGCACCAGGCTGGCCTCGAGCGCCGTGGCGGCGAGCAGCACGTCGATGACCGGCAGGCGGGCACCGCGGCGCTCGGCGGCTCCGGCGAGCTGACCACACCCTTTCGCGATGACCTGCAGCGCGGTAAGAAACAATGGCCATGCGTGCAATTGCCCGGCGCCCCTCGCGATGGATCCCGTGCGTGAGCCTGCTCGCGTCGGTTGCCTGCGGGACGGGGGACGAGACCGGCGGCGTCGGGGGACAGGCCCAGGGTGGTGGCGGCGCGACGTCCACATCGACGTCGTCCGGTACGGGCGGCAGCGGGGGATCCCCGGCCGACGAAGACGGCAGCTGGGAGTACCCCTTCACCATCGAGACGTTGCCCTTCGTCGTGTCCGGCGACACCGCCCTGGCGGTGTCCAGCAGCGCCGACCGCTACTCGCCCTGTGCCCCTGACATCGACGAGGGCGGCTTCGAGGTGGTCTATCGCCTCAGCATCACCGAGGTCGGCTGGCTCTGGGCAAGCGTGGAAGCGGATGCAGGCGTAGACGTGGACGTGCATCTGTTGAGCGCCGCCGATCCCGATGCCTGCGTGACGCGCGGCCACATCGAGCTGGGCACGCCAGTCAAGCCTGGCCCCTACTGGATCGCCGTCGACACCTGGGTGAACGACGTGGGCGAAGCGCTGGCCGGCGGCTACCAGCTCGAGGGTGGATTCATCGGCGAGGCCGGGGAGGACTGTTACCTGAGCCCGATCAGCTGCGACGAGACGCTCCCCCCCTACGTCAACGACGTGCCCGTTGAGGAGCCGGGCGATCCCGGCTGCCCCGCAGGGATGGCGGGCATCGAGGACTTCTGCATCGACCGCTACGAGGCCATGCTCGTCGAGGTGCTCGCCGACGATTCGCTGGCCCCGTGGTCGCCCTACGCCCATCCCACGACCGAGGACGTCATGGCCCTGAGCGTCGCCGGTGTGGTGCCTCAAGGTTTCATCGATCAGGACCTGGCCGGCCAGGCCTGTGCCCGGGCGGGCAAGCGCCTGTGTGACGACACCGAATGGCTGCGCGCCTGCCAGACCGCGGCCGGCACCACCTACCCCTATGGCGAGCTCTACCAGCCAGGCCACTGCAACGACGAGCGCAGCTGCCACCCGGTGGTGCAGACCTTCGAGTCCGACGAGGCCTGGGTGTGGTCCGAGCTCGGCCACCCATGCATCAGTCAGCTCCCCGAAGGGCTTGCGCTCACCGGCTCCCACCCCGGCTGCACCGGAGGCGAAGGCCTATTCGACATGACGGGCAACCTGCACGAGTGGACCGCCGATCCGCTCGGCACCTTCCGCGGGGGTTTCTACGTCGACACCGTCATCAATGGCGACGGCTGCCTCTACGTGACCACCGCCCACGACGTGCTCCACTGGGACTACTCGACGGGATTCCGCTGCTGCGCCGATCCGTGATCGTCAGGCGTCGTGGGCCTCGACCGCTTCCGCGCCGTCGGTGGACGCCCCGGCAGCCCTTGTCGTCGGCCGCGAAGAAGCAGCTGCCGTGTAGCGACCTTCCTTCGCCACACACAGACCGGCTGCACGTCCATCGCCGGCCTGGATGGCGACTACCAAGTCGGCGATACCGGTGGCACCGGTGGCGCAACGTCCAACGGGACGGGTGGCTCACCGCTCGCTGGGAGCGTCGGGACCGACTATGATAACCTCCACGGGAGCTCGCCGCCGCTGCTGATCGTCACCTGCCAGTGACAGGCACATCTCGGCGTCACCATTGCGCCCGCTCGATCTCGACGAATGCCGAACCTTCATCCACGACCCATGGGGCGCTTCCCGCACGTGTTGGCTTTGACGTTGCTCGGTCTGGCGCTGGCGGCTTGCAGCTCTGAAGAGCGCCAACCGGATGAGGATGCCGGTGCAGCGGGCGGACCAAGTGAGTCCGACTCGCTGCTCTACGTGGGGCCCCATCCCGACGACGAGTTCTACGCGGCCCCCTTGTTCGGCCATCTGTGCCGCGCATCTGATTGGGCGTGCACCTTCGTGGTGGCGACCCGAGGGGAGGGAGGCTCCTGTGGTCTGCCCGAGGGGTGCGATCCCGACCTGGCCACGGTCCGCGGCGAGGAGATGGTGGCCAGCGCCGAGCTACTCGGAGCCGAGCTGATCCATTGGGACTTGGGCGACAACGGCCACTATGAGCCTTATCCCGGCGACGTCGAGGACGTGCTGCAGCTGTGGGCAGAGCGAGCGGGCAGCGGAGCGGCGTTGATCGCCATGGTGCAGCAGGTCATCAGCGACACGTCGCCGGACGTCATCTACACGATGGATCCCCGCCACGGCAATTACTGCCACCCCTCCCACCGCGCCATCGGCGCCTTGGTGGTTCAAGCAGTCCAAGAGCTCGGCGGCGAGGCGCCGGAGACGCGAATGCTGGCAGCCAAGTGGTTCGAGGAGGGCGCGTTCGGGTTTCGCCCCCTCGTGCCCGGCGACCCGAGCCTCCAGAACTTCGACGCCACCGTGCATTCCGACCACCTGGGCAACCAGGCGTGGCTCTACGTACTGCGGGTGCTACAGGCTCATCGCAGCCAGTTCGACGTGTCCGCCGTCACCGATGAGATGTTCTTGGGCACCCTCGCCGAGCACAAGCGTATCTGGTGGGCCCCCCTGGACGCCGCCGTCACGGACGATCCGCTCTACGGCGGGCTGTGCGCTCCGTCCACGTTCTGAGCCTGCAGATCGGCTGTGACGGGATCAAGCTTCGCCTGCATGCGGTAAGGCTCTCCAGCCGGAGTCGTCGGCAGCACAGGGCTCAGAACGTCCAGTTGCAGGCAGCCTGTGCAGCCCCAACCGCGGCGTCGTGATCCTCGCCGCAGAATGCTTCTTGGAACGGCACGTCGGCGACGTCCGCGTCGTCCTGCGTGCAGGTGCATGAACCGTCGACGCAGTCGAGCTCGTACTCCGGGCTACTGGTGCATTGAGCACTGACAGAGCAGGTTTGCCCCGTTCCGCCAGACCCGGTCGTGCAGGTGAAATTCTTGCACGCTTCGTCGGCGGCATGGGTCTCGCAGTACGGTACCGTACATTCGAGGTACGCCGCCACGACCGGCCCGCAGGAAGCACCCGCCTCGCAGATGTCCGGCGCGTCCTTGGCGCAGGCGAGGTAGGCCGTGAGCTCATCCATGCAACCTGCTGCGGCGGTCACCTCGACTATGCGTCCACACTGGGTCGAGCAAGCGTCCGTCTCGAGAGCGCCACACGGCTCAGCCTGCTCACAGATGTCGAGGCAGTCGGCTTCGAGCGAGCCGCAATTGGGGCAGCTCCCGTTGCCCCCGCAATCGTCGCCACAGTCATCCTCGCTCGAGCCACATCCGGCTGGCCCAACAGCGAACAGAAACACGGTGGTGGCCACCACAATTCGAGTCGAGATCCCCATGAGGGTCGTTCTAGCGCCGCTCGGCATGGGGCGACAACACCAGCAGGCCCATGCCGCGCTGCCCTGGTGCAAACCACCGATTAGCGGAGCGCACCCGCGGCCGAGCTGGTGAATGCCTGGTGGCGGGCACGGCATTACCAACAGCTGCTCGAGGCGGTTGGGATCAAGGCCGTCGTTCAGGGCGGCGGCTTGCTCACCCCTGTCTTGGCTACCTGCGTGATGACGGACCACGCTGGTAGCCAAGACAGGGGTGGCTTCACAACACCTTCGCAACGGCCGAAGGGATGACTGGGGTCAGCCGGCGATGAGCTCGGTCATCGCTTCCCCATCGCGGCCAGCAGATCGCCAGCCAGCAGCTCGCAGCTGAGCCGCACCTGGTCTTCGTCCATCAGTGGTCGGGTGGCCCGTGCGGCCATCACGGCGCCCTCGCTCCCTCGGGTAGCGAACAGGTCGTCGAGCATCTCGAGCCCCTGAGTGCCGACCGACGTGCAACGGTCGTCGGCCAGGATCGACCGGAGCCTCTGCGCGAGGTCGTCCGTGGCGATCGCTTGGAGGAGGCGCAGCACGTCGAGGGCATCCTTGTCGCGCGCGCGAGCCGAACCACGGCGCTCGTTGATTTTGAACAACTTGGCCACGAGAAGCGCGCCCGGTCCGGCGACCTTCGCCCGCACGATGCGTGGATCGTCGTTGGGCTCGAGGGAGGCGATGGCGTGCTCGGCTTGGTCGACGAGCACACCCTCCAGGCCATCGACCTTGCGGGCCGCGTTGACATCGTGGCCGGGGAGGCGTGCGGCCCGCCGACCCGTACCAGGGCTCACCGTCGTGGGCACGAGGAGATCGACCTGCACGTCGATGCCCCTCGATGTCGAGGTCTGACGGCGCGTCTTCCAGATGCCGACCGCGCTGCTCGACCCGTGGAAACCGGCGCGCTCGAGGGCCTGCTCCAGCGGTGGGATCTCGGCGAGCAAGGCCGGGTCGAGGGCCAGGTCCGCGTCGGTGGTGTACTCGGCCACGGCGAGATTGGCGCCCCCCGTGTGCAGGTAGATTGCCTGCGCGCCAACGAGGATGGTCGCGTCATGGTGTTCACCGAGCGCCTCGAGCGCGTCGAGGAGGACCCGGCGCGCGATCACGTAGAGCTCATCCACGCCACACCTCAAGGTGGTCGGCCATCCAGTCCATCACCGCCTCGGCCTCAGCGGGCGAGCGGCCCGGTCCCGAGAGGAGGTCGGCGACGACGAGCGGCAGCGGGGCACAGCGCAGGCGGTCGCGCACGTCGCCTTTCTCGAAGTGCTGCGCGTCCACCGGCTCCAGCAAGATGATGTTTGCCGCCGCTTCGGTCGCTCGCAGCTCCAGGACGCTCGCGGTGTGCTCGGCATCCTCGACGTACACCGAGACGAGCCGCGTCGGCGCCACGGGGGCGATGCGGGCTGCTGCGGCGCTGCCGGTGACCCGGTACCGGAAGTCGGCGGAGCGCAGGCCGTCCCACAGGCTTGGGAGCCCACGCGGGGCGAGCCAGGTGCTCGCCGAACAGCGGCTCTCGAGCGGCGCCTCTTCGGCCCAGCGCTCCAGGACCTTGCGCCAGTCCACTCGCGCGACGCGGCCCCTCGAGGTCCGATCGACGAGCGCCTCGCGGTCGAGCATGCCGAGCAAGCGCGACACGTAGCCCGGGTCGGTACCCGCCGCCGCCCCGAGCTCACGCACCCCGGTCGGCGGAGCCGACCGCACGAGGGCGCACACGACCCGTCCGGCCTTGACCCCACGCAGGGTGAAGCGCCGCTTGTCGGGCCACGGGTTGGCGGCAGCGCCGGTGGTCGAGATGAACAGCCCCGGCTCGTCGAGCACGAGCCGCACGTTGCCGGTCTGGTCGAGGTAGCTCGCGCCCGCTTCCTCGAGCACGTGCCGGACGCTCCGCGAGAGGTAGGGCGCCGTGACGAGGACCGAGCGCGCTGGCGGGAGCAGCTTCACCGATCGAGGATCTGGGCGCTTCAGCGCTACCACCGCGACCTCGCCCAAGCGCCCCTCCTTCGAGGTGATGCGCAGCCGAGGCGCGCGAGACGACACCCCCACGCGCTCCACCTCCCAGCCGGGAGGGAGCCGCTCCTGCACGAGGCGGGTCGCAGCGGCTAGGAGGTTGTTGTCCAATATGGTCATGTTGCACAGTTCGGGCAACGGATGCTTTATGTACAACACGGAGCGCTCGTTGTCTACAAATTGCATGTTGTCCAACTTGTGCAACATTTCCATTTGGGACAACAGATTGGGCGGAGCTTGGCTCTGTTCGAGCCACAGACCACCGCCGGGACGGCCTTCCCGCTCGGCACCGAGAGGTCGCAGGTAGCTCACGTCTGGGACGCCTTGCCGCCAGGGAAGTGGGCCCGCGAGACTGGAACGCGTGACGATCGCCAGGTGATCCGCAGCCGCCGGAGGAGAGAGTCCGCGCGCCGCGGGGGCTAGCCCTTGGACCGGACGATGACTTCGAGGACTGAAAGGGAGCTGCCCCTGACGGGCCCCCGAGATCCACCGACGGGAAGGCAGCGCCTTGGCGCCCGCGCCTGGAGACGACTGTGCCTGCACCCTACGGCAACGCTCCCGTGAGCGCTCGGTAACGCGAAAACGTCTCCTCGACACAGCCTGCAAGCACCAGCGTCAGCAAAGCCCCCGACACGTCCCCGTAGCTCATCCCAGTGGCGGCACAGAGGGCATCTGGATACCAACCGCCGCGACTGCCCATGGTACCCAGCAGCCGGACGGCCTCGAGCGGAAGCTCTGTATCACCACCGCCCTCTTCACGGCTGTCTTCTTCCCCGCTGTCGATCGCAATGATCATGGCAGCGGGTGACCCACATTGGGTCGCCACGCCACCATTGTCGGCCAAGCTCCAGATGTCGACTCCTGTCACCGCAGGCCCACATTGGGTCATCCGCCTGGGGCCCAACCGCGGCCGCCCGACCACAATGGGCTCGCCCGCCTCATCGTAGAACCTGAGCTCAACGTCAGCGTCGCCCTCAACCCGGAGCTGCCCCCGATGAAGCTGACCGTGGTGGGTCGTACACAAGACACAGCAATTCCCCCGAGCGTGAGTGCCACCCACGCCCTGGTGCTCGATGTGATGCACGTCCACGTAGCGCCGCCGCCCACAGCCCGG
>JAUVCD010000255.1 GCA_030590865.1 Myxococcales bacterium
TCATGCAGCACGCTTGTGCCGTGGCGGTGGCGCGCGTTCACGCGCACGAGGCACTCGAGGCCATCAGGCGCGGTCGGATCAAGAAGAAGCGCGTACGAGCGCTGCTGCTCGGCGAATCCTGAGGGAGCAGCAGGCGGGCTCGCCCTGGTCAAGCTCAGGATCGACTCGCGTCTCCAGGTTGTCTCCAAGACCGGGGTTCACCCCCTGTGTCAGGGTAGTTGCCGCGTTGCCTGAAGGACCGTGAAAGGGGGCAGAAGAGGCATGGTGCGATGGGGTACTCGGCAATGTTCAGGGAGAAGATGGTGCAGAAGATGACGGGCCCAGGGTCGATGACGGCCAATGCGCTGTCGCTCACGTTACGGCTTCGACGCTTCGAGCACCTTCATGGCTGTGTCATAGGTCACGTAGCGAGACGCGCCGCGCTCATTCTCGATGCGGATTAGGTAGCCCAGCGTGCCTTTGCGTTTAATGAGCTGCACAGCTTTCAGCTTGCCGTCAAAGCGCTTCAGCGCCTTGGCGCTCATCTTGGGGATCGCCGCCCAGGACACGTCGTCGAGCGAGAACGCGGTGGTGGCGAGCGCGGCAGCGTCGCCGTCGTTGCTGTTGGGGGAGGCCACGGACATCACGCCGTCGTTGGTGAAGCGGTAGCGGTCGGTGTCGCGAGGATTTTTCTCGGTGATGACTGTGAGCTGCACCGAGTTGGCGTTGATGTAGATGCCGGTCACCTTGGGCTTGAAACCGAGCTTCTTTCTGAGCTGTTTACCCAGATCGCTCGGGGTTGCAGTGGTGAAGTCGACCTCGCTCTCGACCAACGGTTTTCCATCGAGACCGTAGTAGTGCAGCTGTGTCGTTCCAGCGACGTCGAGCGCGACCTTCCACAGCAGATCTGCCTGGTGGGGACGATTGCGTTCCAGGGTGAGCCCAACGAGCTTGCCGCCTGCGGCCCGCTTGCGTGCGTGCTTGGTGATCTTCTTCACCTTGCGGAGATCGACGTCCTTCAGTCGGAATGCGTCTTTGTCTGGCTGCTCGTCTTTGCCGATTCGAACCGGCTCGCGCTTTTCGAACGCGCGGCCGCGCACGCGCCGGGCCACCACCTTGGACTTCGACTCGAGCACTTTGACGTACATGTATCGCTGCTGCAGGTAGATGTGCAGGTAGCGCGCGTCTTTGCCGAACTTGTCGTCCAGTAGCGCGCCCGCGGCCTTGCCATCATCCCAATGGTTCAGATCGCTTGCCGTCACCCAGGTGAGCCCGAAGAACGCGCCGCCCGCCAGCAACACGACCAACCCGATGATGAGGACCATGAGCCAACCGGGGGATGCTCTGTGCGCTCTGGGCACAGGCGTCGCGGTAGGCAGCGTCCCGTGAGCCATCGGTCCGAAAACCGGGGGCGCGGCAGGCATTGCCGCCGGGCTCGGGAAGTAGGAGGTGGTGTGGCAATACTCGCAGCGGACGATGGTCTGCCCTGCCTCCATGTTGACCGACGCTTGGCAGTTGGGGCATCGGATGGGAACGAGCGCCATAGGTCGAGCAGATTAGCACCGTGTCGAGGATAGGCCGTGTGAATTGAATCGGTCAGCGCATCACCGTGCGCGAGCGGCCGCGCTTCATCATCACCGCCCCCTACCAGCCGCCGCGCGTGCCCTTCCGGCGCGGCGCATGACGACCTCCGCCTTGGCGCTGCTTTCGCTCTGGAAAACGCCTCGTTTGCGAAGGCTTCGGGCTCAGCGTTGGTAGTCCACGACGAGGCCACCTTGTTTCAGTATGAGCTTGCTCACCGTGCCCTCGACGGCAGGCTCCGCTCTGACCTCGATGCTGTGGGGCTCGCTCACCAGCGCCCCGTCTTCGCGCTCTTCGAGCGTGATCTCGCCCTGGCCCACCGGCTTGAAGCGGTAGCCCCCTTCGCAGCGAACCGTGGCTCTGCGGATCGTTGCCACCACTTTGTCGCCGATCTTCTCCGCGAGCGCTTGTTCGGTCGCCTCCGGCAGCGCGTAGGTCCCCGCCAGGCTCTCGCAGAGCGCAGCGTCGAAGGGGCGCATCACCGTCGGTTGGGGAGGCTCGATGGCGCGATCGGTGAGGGCCATGGTGAGGGCGGGCGTGCCCACGCTGCCTGCGTCGAAGTCTTCCACGTGGGACAGGGAGACCACCACGAAGCCCTTCTGGGCCGTGGCCGGTTGCTTCTCGAATTCCCAGTGGCTGGTGAACCCGTCGATACCGCCATTGTGCCCCACGGTGGCGTGTCCCTCGCGCGTCCGCAGCATGAAGCCATAGCTCCAGCCGAGCTCGGGCGTCGGGCCGCCGCGGTCTTGCCACATGCGCTCTCGCCAGGCGCTGGGCAGCAGCCGGTCGTCCCAGAGCGCGAGGGCGAAGCGATGCAGATCGCGGGCGGTACTCACCAGCGAGCCCGCGGAGAAGGGAATGCTCGTGTCCACCCCGTGCGCAGGCACGAGCTTTCCCTCCTTCACGGCGAGCGGCGTCGCGAGTCCCGCGTCGTCCCTGTCCGTCTCCGTCATCCCTGCGGGGCCGAGCACCCGTTCTTTCACCACCTCGAACCAGGGCTTCTGCGCGACGCGCTCGATGGTCACGCCGAGCAAGAAGTACCCCGAGTTCGAGTAGCGCCACTTCGTGCCGGTCTCGAAGCGCAAAGGCTCTGCGGCGATCAGCGCGATCATCTCAGCTTGCGACTTGGGCTGATCGCGCGCTGCCATCAAGGACTCGTCTTCGGTGTAGTTCGCGGTACCGCCGCGATGGCTCAACAACTGCGCCAAGGTGATGGGCTGCATCGCCTCCGGGAGCTCCGGCAGGTGTTTGCGAATGCTGTCGTCGAGCGCGAGCTTTCCCTCCGAGGCGAGCTGAAGGAGCGCCACCGCGGTGAAGGGCTTCGTCACCGAGCCGATGCGGTAGCGCCGCCCCGTCTTGGGCCCGAAGTCGCGCTCGAGGAGCACCTCGTCACCTTTGGCGACGAGGATCGTTCCATGAAAGCGCTGTGCCTCGTCTTCGGCGCCTATGGCAGCCACGTAGCGCTCGACCCACCCTACGAGCGGTGCCTCCAGCTTGGGCGCGGGCTCGCGGTGGTCCGGCTCCGCGGCGGCGACGGGAGGCGGCGTGCTGGCGCAGGCGGTGAGGAGGAGGGCGAGGAGCCCCGCGAAGGAGCGCATGAAGGAGTCGGGCATGGTTCGGAACGGTTTCATCGCCACCTATTCTAATTCCCGTCGCCAGCTCCACCAGTGAGCCACGTCACACATGCGCCCGAGGGTCGACGATCGCGGCTGTTCGCCGTATGAGCCAGCGATGAACAGGTATCTGTGCTGGCTACCTGCGTGGTCCGGTCCAGGATCATTCAAGAAACGGCACGAACTGCTCGTCGTGACTTGCCCTGGGGCTCAGGGATCGTCCGAACCGTTGGGGTCCGAACCGCCGGGGTCGGCCTGCTCTTGCGACGGCGGCTGCGACTTTCGCCTTCGCTTGCGTGGCTTGGCGAGGATCTCGATGTAGACAGTGGCCCAGCCGTTCTCCGCCGCCGCGTCGATGGCGCCAATGATCTCAGCGACATGTACGACGTTGGTGGGCCCTTCTTGGCCCACCTGGCAGTCGAAGTCCCAGAAGTCCATTCCCTCAGGCAGAGCCTTGCGTCGCTCACGTTTGAGGTACTTTCGGACCTGGTTCTTGATCGCTGCCACGACCTGCGGCGGCTTGTGTGTGGGGGCTTCCAGCGAAAAAGTCTTTCTCATCGATAGCCTTTGTGGCTCCCACGCAGTGCGTTGTCTACGAATGTAGCTAGGCCTTGCCGCGCAGGCGCTCGAGAAGCTCTACCATGCCGCGCGGATCTTGAAGCGCCGCTTCGAGCTTGCGCTTCTCTTCTACGGTGACCTTTCGTCCCGTTCGTCGTTCGAGATAGTGCACGAGCCGACGAAGCTCCGCCCGAGGGGGCCGACGTTCCTTTTTCGCGGACGGCGCGCGCCGCTGCCGCTTCGAGCTCGACGAACGCTGGCCCCCCCCCTGGCCCCCCGTCGTTCTCCGCACCGGCTCCGATGACACCCACTTGGGCTGTTTCGGTCGCGCGCGTCGTTTGGTCGCCAATTTCTTGGCGCGAACCTGAGGACGACGTGCGACGCGCAGTGGGCGACCGCGCACCGTCGTGCTCGCATCGATGGGAACCCATATCGGCTCCCCCCGAGGCCCCTCGAGAAACGCGTTCACCCACAGATGGTCAGGCTCGGAAAGGCCACCCCCGGTAAACACCCAGCCGGTGGCGATGCCCGCAGGGATCGAGGCGCGGCGCAATAGCTCACACGTGAGGGAGTTGAGCTCATGGCAGACGCCTGCTCCGAGATACTCACCGTCCGCCGCAGCGTGCAATGCCGCGACGTGCCCGTGGGCCCGACCGCGGGCCACCCGTGCGAGCCAGCGAGCCACCGCTGGGTCTTCGAGGTAGGTTGGATCGTAGCGATAGCGGCGCCTCACGAAGTCACGAATCGTCTGCGCCGTCGAAAGGGGCGGCGCAGGCTGCAGGTCCTCCATGAACGCGAGCACCTCCTCGGGAAGCTCTCGGTCGGGCACAAACGAACGCGTCGCACCCACCGAGCTCACCTGCGCAGCCAACGCGTCCGGCGCCACGCCCAGCACGATATCCATCGTCACCGCACCGCCTTTGTCGAGGCGAACCATCGACCCGACCGCGGTCGGAAAGCGACTCGCGTCAGCGGGCGTGAATCCAGTCAACCGTCCATAGAGCGGAATCGGCATCACCGAATCACCGGCCGGAAGTGCACCCTGCAGGCGAACCGAGCCGGCGTTTCCACGACTTTCCGGTCGTTGTAGCGGGGTGGGCTGCCAACTCTGAGAACGACGATCGAACTCGGTCGCGACAACCTTGGGCGCATAGAGCCATGGGCTCGGCAGCGAGTCTGGCGCAAACCGAAAGCCAAACGCCGGCCTCTTCGCGCGTGCTTCGACCCAACCTTCACTGCCCTCGAGCTGCGAGCCGATCTCGTGTTGCGGCCGAAACATCGAGGCGTCCCGATGGGGATCCGTCGCCCGTTTCGCCGGCTTCTTCTTTGTCCGCGACGTCGTCGGCGCCGGTGTCTTGTCGGTCGACGTCGTGGCGTCCTTCCGACCAAAGAACCGCCACACCTGCGACAACCATCCCTCAGAGGGCTGCGTCTCCGCTTCGCGAAACGTTTCCGACTGGTGTTTGGCGATCTTGTTTGAAGCGTTGCCGTAAAGATCGCCCGAGAGCCATTCCACCAATCTCGCATGACGACGAGGCTCGGTCTCGAGCGCGGCGGCGATGAGGGCAGGCTCCGCGATCGCCGCCGCGGTCACAAAGAGCGTCTCGCCGTGGACCGCCGCGTCCACCTCGACCGTGACGTGCATCTCCCCTGTCGGCAGCTCGAGCAGATAGGTGGCGCTCAGTCGCTCGCGAACGTCCACCCGACGCCCCACGCGCGGCCCGAGCCCCCGTGCGAGATGCACGTGGAGCTCCTCGGCATCCGGTGTGAGCTCCGGCAGGCGGACGCCCGGTTCGACGGCGACAACCGTTGCGCCGCTCAGCAGATCGGCCACGCCCGCGGCAAGGAGATGATGTCGCAGCGATGGCGCGACCTCGGTCAGCAACATGAGGCGATCGAGCTCCGTCTGCGGCAGCCCATCCGCCACCGCCAAGGGTTCGGCGAGGCGCAGATCCGGGTTCGTGAGCGAGAGTAGCCGACGCTCGCCTGCGTGGATCGCCACCACAGCCGCGCCCGCCGGCAACTCGAACTGCGTTCCCTTTCGACTTCGTTCTGCGAGGCGCCGATAGATCTCGGGCACGTGGCGCGCGAGATCGCGTTGAGCCTCAACGGACAGGGACGCAAGCCGTGCCCCTTGCTCCTCCAAGAACGCGAGCATCATCACGAGATCCGGCTCGTCCGGAATCGACAACGCACGAGCCAACAGCGGCGTCTGACGCAGAATGGAGGCGTCGCCGCGCGCGTGTCCGAACAGCTCACGCGACCCACGCACGGAGACCTCGGTGATGGGGCGCACGACCCCTTCGTCGTCCCGAATTGCGAGCCGATCGCGCAACGCCCGATTGAGAGCCTGCCGCGAGAAGCGCGCTTGTGCGAGGCCGCTCTCGAGCAACATGAGCAGCGCCGCACGCGCCCGCCGATCCCCCAGCCGCTGCGCGATGTCCTTTGGCGAAAGCGTCTCCACCGATAGAAACCCAAGTCTCGCTTGCGCCTCGCGCGGCAGATCGCTCACCACGGAATCTTCGGGAACGGCCCCGGCCTCGTCACCAAACAGCGCGCGCACCGCCGGCTCCGGCCAAAGCAGATCCCCGGGTCGGCGCAACGTCCCCCTTCTGTCAGGCACCCATGCCCTCTTGGTCAGATCCCAACGTGCGATCAGACTTCGGCTCGAAAGCGCGCGATGAGCCACATAGCGCGCCAAAGCGACGCGGGCCTGTGGAGAGCGGCGCAGTCCCTCGCCCCCGAGCAACGCCTCCACATCGTCGTCTCCGAGATCTGCCGCTGCGCCACACGCCGCGAGAAGTGTCCGCGCCGGAACGTCCGTGAGCTCGCTTCCCACGCGATCGGGCGGTGACTGCATGAAGCTCTCGGCAAGCGCAGCCGTCGCTTCCGTGGGAGCCCAGCCGAAGCGAGGTTTCACGAACGTTCCCTCCGTCGCCGGCACACGAAGGCGTGCGCGCACCTTCAACCGTCTCACCCGTCTGTCGAGATCTTCAGGCGCGACTCGCCCCGCGCCCAGGCTGGCCGCGAGAAAACGCACGAGCTCGACGACACGGGCGGCGTTGTTGTCTTCCACCGCTTCGTCAACGCCGTCGAGCACATGGTCGACGAGCGACTTTCGCTGTTGCCGGTGCAACTCGTAGTTGTCGCTGAGCCACACCGCGACATCGGCGGGAACATCTTCAGCCAGACCCCACCGGAGGCCCAACTCGGGCGCCACCCCACTCAACACGAGCTCGTTCGGGGCTCGCAACGTGCCCCGTTGGGACGGCATGACGCGCGCCGATCCGAGCGCAGAGAGAGCCACCTCGTCGCTTTCGATCTCTCGCCCGTGCTCACGTATCCACGCGACGACCGCTTCGGGATGACGAAGAACCGGGTGCGCCGTGCGCTCGTATTCCTGCACGCCCAACTCCTTCAATGCTGTCGCGACCGCGCGGGCCGAAATGGAATCGAGCAGCGGCTCTGCGCGCTCATCCTGCGCCCACGACGCATCCGCCACCCCCGCCCCCAACGACAGCTGCACCGCGAGCGCCCGCACCCCATCGGCTGCGTCGAGCAATCGACCTCGGACCAGCCGCCCCTCCACATCGAGCGCGAGTGGATGGTCTTCGATGTCGACGTCGGCCTCGACTGCGAGTTGAAGCACCTTCAACAGCTCGCCCCGACAGCGAGCGCCCGCCGGCTGGTCCATCAGCGGCGCGTCTTCGACAAGTCGCGCCAATATGCACGCCACGACGACGGCGGCGTGGGCGCGAGGCAAGAGCTCCAGCCGTTCGCACGCCGCACGCGCAGCATCGGTCATCAAGAAGGCGTCGAGCTCGAGCGCCGCAACCTGCTCTGCACCCAGCGATGTCACGAGCTCATCGGCAAACGCCAACTCGGACGCCGGCGCGAGTCCCCCGGCCCGCGACGGGAACAACGAAAGCGGGCGAATCGCTTTCCGTGAGGAAGCGTCGAGCTCGCCTGCATGGTCGAGCAGGACGGCCAGCAAGGCCGCTGGCGGCACCGCGAGGGCCGCTCCCAATCGCGCCACATCGTTGGCGCTCGCCGAAGCGACCCCCGCGCGCTCGAAGAACATCGCGAGCCCGTCGTCCACCTCCTGCGACATCAGTGGGCAAGATGTGCGGCGAAGGAGCTTGCGAAAGACGCCTGGTCGATGGGAGCGACCAACATCGGGCGCATCCCACGACCCCACGCTGCGCAGCGCTCCTGCCTCGTCTTCGAAGATGGGCATATCGAGCAGCGGCGACAGCAATATCGTCGACACCGTGCTGCTCGCTCCTCGGATGAGCCCCCACACCACCGACATGCCGATGCTCGCGGGGTCCTCGAGCGTCAGCAGATCCGCGATCGCCGTCTCATACTGCGACGCGGCCAACGCGTGACCCATGCGCATTTGGCGACAAGCGTTCACCGCCGCAGGGTGCGCCACCCGCCGAAGGCCGGTGGCCGCATAGAAGCGCTCGATCGCCTCCTCGTCCGTTCCGAGCCGGAGATGCTCGAGTCGGTGAGGCGCACCCGCGACATCGGGCCAAATCGCGAGCGTGGCCATCCCGTCGACATCGCTCGCGGTGAAGTCGCCTGCATGGGCACCAAGCCAAGCGATGACATCCACCCAGCGCTCGGTGGCGAGCTCCCCCGCAAGCAGCTCCATGAGCATCGCGCGCGCCCCGAACGGCGGAGGTTGGGTCATGCGAACAAACGGGGCCTCAGGGTTTTGTAGCCACGGCAACTCAGGAAACAAGTGCAGCAACGCCGTGTCCTCGGATATCAGCGCTCGGCCCACACCGACGAGCGGCCGCATGACGCCGTGCACATCTTCGAAAACCGGCAGCCTCAATGCGCGTCGCGCCATCGTCGAAGAGAGGCCTGGCCCCTCCGCACTGTGCCCCTCCGAATCCCGCGCTGCCGCATCGAGCGCCGTCGCAACGCCTCTGAGTGCCCCATCCCCCAGCGTCATCTTTTTGGACGACGACAACATCGCGTCGATGAGGTCCGGCACATCGAAACATGGCAGGGCCCGTCGAAACAGCTCGGGGTGGTCGCGCTCAGCGGACCGTTCGGCAAGCAACACCCACGGCGAGAATGCATCACGCAACGCCTCGAGCCGCGGAGCGAGGCGACCGATCCCATCCGCGATGGCATGGCGTCTGTCGTCGACGCCGCGGAACAGCGGCACCTCTCGCAACTGATTGAGGAGCGCGTCAGGCGCCGCCGCCAGGGCGCCGAGCAACGCAGACTCACGATCGCCCAGCTGCGGATACCGCGCGAGATCAACCACGAGATCTTCGGTGCGAAAGGACACCACCGCGAGCCGTTGCCGTAGACGCCCGTCGACCGCTTCGAGCGACGTTGCCGAGACCAGTGGACGAACGCCTGCATAGAGCAGGGCCCACGACGCACTCGCCACCCGCGCGCCCTTCGCCGCCGTCAGCGTCCCGTCACTCGTCTCGAGAATCGGCAGCTCGCGAAGTTCTTCATCGCTGAGCGTCGATTCCGCCAACACCCGCTGCACCCCTGACCCCAACCATGCGGGCGCCACTGCCCCTTCACGCAGATGGTTCGCGAGCAAGCTGCGCAGGTCGCCGTCGTCGAATGAGCGAGCGCCGACGAATCGTGCCTTCTCCTGCGCCCGTTCGCCCAATTGCGTCAGCGCGCGCTCACCATTTCCCAGGTCCAGCCCGCGAAACGGATCGACCAAGCGCGCGTCGACAATCCTCGCGCGCGCCGGGGTGACCAAGCCGTCCGCGATCGGCAGACATGGCACGTCCAAGAGCGACTTCCGGAGCACTTCAGCGAGGGGCAACGCCAACTCGGAAAGCTCGCTCTCCACCGGCAGCGCTCCCAACACCGAGCGCCCTTCCGAAGCGGCACGTCCGATGAGCGATGCGTACTGTCGGCCCGCGCACGCCAACAGCTGGCGATTCCTCTCGGACCCCGTCTCGAGGCGCTCCCGATCGACCGTCACGTCGAATCGTGCATGCACCAGAACCGGCAAACCCGTGCGCTCGGCGGTGGGTAAGAAGGCGAACAACCCGGGCTCTGCGCGCGGCTCGAGCGAACCGTCGGCGCCCATCGCAGCGGCGACGAGCACCGGACTGGATACCGATCCGAGGGTGATTGTCTCCTTTGCGCAGGCGTAATGTACAATCGCATCGCCGCTCCTCCGTGCACTCCGCAAGGCGATCCTCGTCCCGTCACGCTCTTGCTCGTGCACGTCAATCTTCGCATCTACGCCCTCGATGGACAGACGGCGAAGGTGGGGAAGCGTCAACAGCGTCTCTGGCGGAATTGCACGCGCCCTTTCACTGAGCGCCTCGGCATCCACCTGGCCCCGATGGGGAAGCACCACCACCGTGTGGCCATCGCCCGGCTCTGGCGCGATCGGCCGCGGCATCGACACATGAGCGATCTCGAAGTGAAACGCGCCGGAGTGAATTCGCGGTCGCTCCGTCACCTCGAACACACTCTTGAACCCGACCCCAAACAGGCCGATCGCGTCCCGCCCCTTTGTGGTCAAACCGATCGAGCAGATCCCGACCACATCCAGGAAAGAGAACGGCGCGCCGTCGTGGGTCACGACCGTTTGCCCCGCCCCGATGCCAACCCGCCACTCGCTGGCTCCCGCGTCGTCCGCATTCTGCATCAGCTCGAACAGAAAGTGCCCGGAGTCGGCGTACACTTGTCGCGACAGCAACCCTTCCGCGTTGGCCTGTGACAGCGACTTGGGCGCTCGGGCGAGCCTCTCCAAGACCGCGTGCGTCGTCTCGCGCACGATCTCCGACCACGCTGGCTCCTCAGCCAGGGACGCCAGCTCACCCCCACTCAGAAAGAACAGCCACCGCGGATCTGCCGCGGTGGCTGTTCTTCCTGAGTGGGAGAGCGCTTCGATCCGTTGGGTTGCGGTGGCACGCAGTCGAAGAGCAGCCGCCGGGTCTTCGTCCGTCAGCCATCGATACAACAACGCCAACGCACTCGCTCGCGACAGGGGCCACAACGCCGCCGCCTCTCGCGCCATGTCGCGGCGCGCCCCCTGTGCCACGTCGTGGTGAAGCTCCGCCCCCAACACATACTGCAAGGCGGGATCCGAAAGCCCCTCGACCATCGGGCGATACCACCCGACCAATGCCTCGCGTGATGCTCCCCCCTTCGCCAACCCATCCATCAGCCGACACAACGGCTCCACATCCGGCAGAGCCGCCGCCCGGCGCACCAGCTCCGTCGGATCCCCGACCGTCTCAGTCTCCCGCTCAATCCACGCGAGCTGCGCATCAAACGGAAGCTCCTCGAACGTCGCCACGACGGGATGCTAACCGATTGCCGCCCCGGCGGTTGAGCTAGGTCACACTAAGTCGTCGCCGCGCTGCAGCCAGGCGACACTGATCGTGCTGTCGCCGCCAGCTGCTCGATCGCTCGCTGTATCGACCAGGTCGGCTCCTACTCCCCAGATGCTGCACCGGAGATTGCGCATATGTAGAGATTAGGTCAACCGCCGCCGCGAGATCGGCCAGTCGCGTCGCGACGCCAGTTGGTCGAACCCATTTGCTTTTCCTGTGCGCCACGAGGCTGCACTTTTGCCAGTGAGAGGATGTTTCTCACCATGTGAAAAGTCGAGACGCATGAAGTCGGTGCTCCGGCGCGGGCTGTCCACCCGCGACCACGTATCGCGCCGGCTGACCGGTGGCTGGGGCTCTACTGGGCGATCTCCGCCGACCCGAGGCTGGGTGGGAACCCCCGCTCGAGACCGTACTTGTCGTACTCTACCCCCTTGATGCTGACGCCTGCGTTGAGGGCGGTGTTCTGTGGCACTAGGTCCACGAGGTCGACGAAATCGGGGTCCACACTCATATTTGCGGCTCCTGGCTCCGCCGTCCCGTTGCTGGTCCAGTAGTTCCAGAAATCCGTATGAGTGAAGCTGAACAGCATGGGGTTGTTCTCAAAGCCCCAAGGATAGCGTTCCTCGGGCACGTCGTGGACGACGCTGTTGATGACCTCGTTTCCGGCTCCCAGTGACGAGGCGGAGGCTGGCGTGGCAAACCAAGCGGCGTCGTTGAAGGTGCAGTTGACAATCTTGTTGTCGAAGGCAGAGCGCTGCAAGCCATCGGGGTCCGCGTCCACCTCGATACATTCGTCGATGTGGCTGAAGGTCGAGTTCTTGATGATGTTGCCCCGTCCCATGTCCAAGGCGTCGGGGTCGGAGGATTGGGCCGTGACGTAGAACTTGATGGCGGCCTCTCCATCGAGCTGGCGAATGTTGTCGAAGGTGCAGCGGCGAGCGCTGGAGATGAGAATGGCGACGGTGCCGTCATAGCCATCCGAGACTATGTCGATGTCGCGAAAGGTGCTGT
>JAUVCD010000794.1 GCA_030590865.1 Myxococcales bacterium
CTGCTCATCGGACGGCGCCGAGGCCCCAAGGGATGTGATCAATCATGAGCCGCCAGGGGCGCGCGAGACCGCAGCGCCCGTGCACGGGTGACGCGCTCACCGAGCGCGTCGGGACCCGAAACCGTGAGCGAAGCGAGCGAGGGCCGGAAACTAGCTGACGCCCAGCGGCGCTAACGCGTTGGCGGCCCGACTCAATTGCACGCCGCGCTGGCGATGAGCACGTCGTCCACATTCCACTGGGACACGGTGAACACGCCGCTCGAGCCGATTTGGAATCCGAAGCGGACCTGGAGAGCCGTGTTGCTGTGGGTCGTGAGGTCGAAAGTGATCGGGGTCCAAGCCGCATCTTGCACGCCTGGTGAGGAGCCCGATTCCCACAAGGTGACCCACTGGCTGCCGTTGAAAACCTGGACCTGGTTCTGCATGTAGGACGTGTAGTCGCTGTTGAGCCAGCGCCAGTACTCGAAGTGCACCGTGTTGCTGCTGGTCGTGTCCATCGCCGGGCTCGTCAGGTAGTAGTAGCCGTGCACGGCGGTGGCCGCGTTGCCACCGATGACGACGCCTGCCACGCCGTTGTCCTGGTTAGCCGCCGTGTGGTCCGTCCCTGGATCGGGGTTGCCGTAGCTGTGACCTGAAGAGACCTGGGCTCCAGCGATTTGCCACTCGGTGCCGAGCTGCCAGCCCGCCACGTTGTCGCCAAAGTCCTCGGCCAGGAACACGGTGATGCTGCTGGTGCCGCCGGTGCAGATGCCGGATTGGCAGGTCGTACCGGTCGTGCAGCTGAGCCCATCGTCGCAGGCGTTGCCCTCGTTGATGGGGTTGGCGATGCAAGCGCCCTGGGTATCGCAGAAGCCCTGGTTGCACGCGTCGGTCGCTGCAGCACATTGCTGACCGGGTGCGATGGGATCGGCGAAACACTGACCGGTGTTCACATCGCAAAGACCGTTGAAGCACCCTTGGGTGAAGGACGAGCAGTCTTTCGGTCCGCCGCCCTGACAGACGCCGGCGTTGTCACAGGTCTTGTTGTCAGTGCAGAGGTCGTTGGGATCGACGCAGGGGTCGTTCTCGTTACCCGGCTCGGGCTCGCACTGCCCGTTCTGCGGATTGCAGACCGCCACGTGGCACTCGTTGGGCACTGGCGAGAAGAAACAGTCCTTGGGCTGGCCGGTGCACAAGCCATTGGTGCAGGTGCCTCCGACGATGCACAAGTCGTTCGGATCGGTGCAAGGATCACCGTTCTGTGCCGGCGTGGTGTCACAGGTCTGGCTGGTCTCGTCGCAGGTGATGCTCTCGCAGGCCGCCGCCGCCATGCCGCAGTCATTGGCTTGGCCGGGCTGGCACTGCCCTGCGACGCAGGCATCGTCGACCGTGCAGAAGGCGCCGTCGTCGCAAGCGGTGCCATCGACGTCGGGCCCGATCTCGCACTGCCCGGTTTGGGCATTACAGACCGAGACCTGGCAATCGCCCGTGGTGATGGAGGAGCAGTCGATCGCACAGGGGCTAGTGCTGCCCCCGGTGCCCGTGCCGCCGGTCGCCGTGCCCCCCTCGCCGCCGCCCGACGTGGAAGTGCTCGTCGAGCTCGAGCTACCGGTTTCGTCGAAGTCGACGTTGCCGCCTGCGCAGCTCAGCGCAACCGCTGCCACGAATGCTGATGTTGCGGCGGTTCCTAGTAGCAGTTTCGAGTTCATCTTCCCTCCTCTGGTCGGGCGGCCAACCTTTCAAGATTATCACAAGGGTGGCGGCCGAGCAGGGTGGGCTGTAGTCTCGGGGGTTATCGAGACGCACTTCTCCGCCACCAGTGACATCACTCAGTCGTCGCCCTGTTCTCAGAGCGGCAGGTTGGGGTTCGGCGGATCCAACCGGATCACTCGAGATCCATACATCGTCACCTTCTGTGCGCGCATATCGCACATTTACGGTGATGTAGGCTTATGAAGGTTATTGGCCCGCTTCATGCATCGGCCTGCCGTACCTGTGCTGCGCTTTGGGAGGAGAGCAGCCTGGTGAGGAGGAGATAATGCGACAGACTACGCTACGAGACTCAGCTCGTTTCCCCACGCTCATTGCCACCGCCCTCGTGTTGGCACTGGCCCCCAGCCTGGCCGCCTGCAGTGGCGCCGATCCGGAGCTGGACGAATGGGCCACTTACGGGGTGGACGGTCCCTTCGACAGCGGCGATCCGCTCGGCAAGGCCGACAGCGCCAACGTGCCGGGGCCCTGGGTGAACACCAACACCACCGCGACCCAGGTGTGGACGGCCCGCAACAAGTGGCAGGACACCGACACCACCGCAGCCAGCGCTGCTGGCATCGCATGGTCAGCCGATAGCGGCCTGACCTGGGACCAGAAGTACGCTCGCTGGGTCGAGGCGATGCCCCGACAGGCGGGCAACAACACCTACTACGAGACCTTCACGCTCCTCACGCCGTGGACCAAGACCCTGCCGGCGCCCAAGCTCGAGTGCGCCGAAATGGCGATCTTCCTGCGGGTGACCTTCGCGTCCTGGTACGAGCTGCCCTTCTTCATGACCGCCACGGACGGCAGTGGCACCCGAGTCTACTTCGGCCACTTCGGCGCCCGCACCAAGACGGCGAGGTACAAGAACACCCCCAAGTACGGCTACTGGTACAAGGACTACTCGGACTGGACTCAAGCGAAGATCGACGCCGAGGGCTGGCCCCGAGACGAGAAGCTACGGGAGCGCGGTCTGCACGGCGGCGGCGACGAGATGCCCTTCATCGAGGAAGGCGCGCTGGCCGGGGCCTATTTCGACGAGATCTACCTCAACAAGCGCACCGGTCACTTCATGCGCATGATCCTGGCCTACTTCGGCTCGATGCATCTGGCCAGCTCACGCAACACCTTCAACCTCAAGCCCGAAGCGATTCAAGAGGGTGACGTTCTGATCGAGCGCTGGCAGCGCCAGGGCATTGGTCACACGCTGATCGTCAAATCGGTTGCCGCGCTCGAGGGCGGCCTACTCGAGGCCCAGCTGGCCAGTGGCTCGATGCCCCGCCGGCAGCCCAAGTGGGAAGATGCCGTGGCTTCGAAGCACTACTTCACCCTGGACGAGACCGGTGGTGAAGGGACCAACAACGACGGCGAGGAGTACGTCAAGCTAGGCGGAGGCATCAAACGCTTCCGGGTCACCAAGAACATCGGCGGCTACTGGAACAACACCTGGATGACCGCCGACGAGGCCTCGTGGATCAGCGACACGGACTATGACCGGCTCAAGCTTCGCCCCTCCGAGTTCGAGCAGATCCTCGGTGAGGTCGATCCTGAGCAACTGCGCGACGCGCTGCTGGGGATGATCGAAGACAAGCGCAACCACCTGCGCCAGTACCCCGCCTCTTGCTCAGCCCGGGCCGGCCGTGAAGACGCCTTCGACGACCTCTACGAGCTGATGCAAACCGAGTTCAGCGTCAGTCGCGCCCAGGTGGACGCGGACCATCGAATCCTGGAGGACTACGTCTTCCAGAAGCTCGAATACACCGTCTCCAAGACCTGCTGCTGGAACAGCTCCACGGCGGCCATGTTCCAAATCGCCATGGACTACAACCAGTCGCTGATGGTCGATCAGTGCGTCGAGCCCGTGGTCTTCAAGTGCACCGGCGGTGGCTACCAAGTGTTCGCCGACTACGCCGAGCAAACCGGTCGCGGTCCCCTCTGGAAGCCCTGGAGCGAAGACGAGTCCTGCCCCCAGCGCGACGTCACCGATGACACGGTGCTCGAGACCACCGAGGTCGACTGGTGCACCGCCTCAGCAGGCGGCGGCGGCGGCGGTGGCGGCGACGTTGGCTGCGCCGACGACGGCAACGAGGACAACGACAACCCCAGCCAGGCGACCAGCAGCAACGCAGGTACCCACAGCGGGTTGATGA
>JAUVCD010000288.1 GCA_030590865.1 Myxococcales bacterium
CCGGGCTCGGCGGTGCTTGGGGGCCGACGGGGGGCCACCGGCTTGCCCTTCGGCACCGATCCGGAGGCATCTGATGCCTTTCCCTTCTTGGTCGGCAGTGGTGGTGAGCGCTCAGCCACCTGGCTTCCCCCGGTGTTGCCCCGCGCAGGTTTGCACGAAAACGGCCACAAACCACTCTACCATGCTCGTGGGCCCGGTGGGCTCAGCAGTCTGCTGCCGGCGGTGGCTCTCACCAGCGGGCGCCACCCGTGGGCGCGGGCGTGCTGGTGCCGCCGAGCTGTGCTCAGGGCAAGCAGCAAATGGTTGAGGAGTCTCCGGCGGTTGCGCTGCCGGTCGGTGCCCCGCCCGAGGTGGCGCAGGTGCCGCCGCTGGGACCGGTGGGGTTGGTGAACATCACCGCTTTTACGCCAGGCATGGGGACACAGGTCGACCCGTCGTTGGGCGCCACCACGGCGTCTTGGCTGCATTGCTGGCTGCTGTAGCCGGTGGTGGTGCCGCCACAGGTGACGCCGGTGGGTGTGTCGCAGCCGCAGGCCGTGCAGTCCCGGGTGTCGACCAGGCTGGTGACCAAGAGCAGCTTCTCGGTGTAGCCGTCGCTGGGACAGGCGACGTCTCCGCTGATCATGATGCAAAGACTGGATTGAAACGGAGCCGGCGGTGTGCGGACGCAGACCGTCTCCCCTTCGCTGCACCCTCCGCCTAGCGAGGGCTCCTGGCAGATGAGCGTCTGCTCGCTGAAGGCCGCATCGTCCACCGTCGCACCGCCGCCGGTAGCGGCGCAGGACCCACCACTGGACGGGACGACTCCGGCCCTAGCGTTCGTGTTTACTTGGCCTGAAAAGTCCTTGCAGTTGTTCACGCCGGAGATGGTGACGTCGACGTCAGGATTCCCGGAACAGGAGCCTCCCTCCCAGACCGAGAAATCGGGGAGGCCACAGCTTCCCCCACTTGGTGAACCACAGGCGCAGTCTGCGCACTGGGCCAGCGGTGCACTGATGGTGCCGGTGCCCCCTTGGGTCGAGGTGGTCCAGGCCAGATCGCAGGCCGGCATGGGGTCTTCGGTTGTGGTTTGGTAGATGGCCACCGGCCCTGACCAGCCGCCGTTGGGAAGCTCGGGGACGCAGCTGTAGCCGTCGCAGAATGGATCGGCGCAGTCGATCAAGTCGTTCTCGTTGTCATCCACACCGTTGGTGCAGTTCTCGCTACAGGGGGGACAGGTCGGACCGCCGCAATCCACGCCTTCTTCTTCGCCGTTGTGGATGTCGTCCGAGCAAGTCGGTCCCGTGCCGCCGCCGCCGCCGCCGCCGCTGGTGGTGCCACCGGTTCCGCCCCCGGCTGTGCCGCCGGTTCCCCCACCGCCTACCCCAGTGGTCACGAACTCGTAGCCATCAATATCCGCGATGGCCACGCAACCCCCACCGACGACCATGCCGCCAAGCCCGAGCGCCCCGAGCGTGAGTCCCGTCCACCACCACAGTTTGCGCTGATATGCGACCATCAGAACGTCCCCCGGATTCCGAGTGAAGAAGCTCCGAGCTCCAGCTCGAGGCGGAGCGTGCTCGCCTCTTGCCCCGGCTCAGGCGTCTCGTCGCCGCCCTGTATCGCCCACCACAAGACCCCGGCGCTCACCCCAGCTCCGCCTAGGATGAAGGCTACCGTGGACACCGTGCCGAGGGAGCGGACCGAGTCAGCTAGCGACTCGTTCTCCGCTGGGCAGCGGGGCTCTGGGCAGCGGTCTTTGAGCTCAGCCGCGTCGTTCAAGGCGAGCACTCCGGTGATGGCACCGACGCCCAGCGCTGCGACGCCGAACCCGCCGAGCAGTAGCGGCGGCACCAGTGATGGCCCCTGATCGGGCTCGTCGAGCGCCCCTCCCGGTGTTCCCCCGCCGCTGTCGTTCGCGCCGGACAGTGGCTCGTCTGCCGTCATTTCGATCAGCTGAGCCTTTGCGCCCTCGGCGACGATGATGCTTTGGGAGCCGAGGACGCGGCCTTCGGACAGCAGGGCAACCACGTGCTGGCCTGGGTTGACGTCGATGGGTTGGCTGAGCCCATCGGGCCCGATCGGCTCGCCGTCATCGATGGTCACCGTGGCCTGGGCGGCTCTTTCTCCTGGGATCGAGATCTGGATGCTGGGGATGCGATTTCGGAGCTCACTCAGCTCGCTCTTCCCGTCCCGCTGGGCGTCGCGAAACGGCGGCGGTGCGTCGCTTCCGAGCTGCTCCTCCACCAGTTTCCGGTAGGTGTCCCGCGCCTCGACGAGCTGACCGAGCTTGACCTGAGCGCGGGCCAGGAACAACAGGTGCGGTGGTGCGTGGAAGAGCTCCTCGGCATGGCCAAAGCGCTCGACTGCGGTGGCATAGTCGCCTGCCTCGAAAGCTTGTCCCCCGGCAGTGGCCGAAGCGCGGGCCGCGTCGAGTCGGTCGGAGGTCACGCCCTCCCCGTCTCGCGCAAATGTAGGGAACGGTACGGCCATGGCCACCACGAGCCACAGCGAGAACCAAGCGCGTCGCATGCTTGAGAGGCTAACACTGCAGGCGTCTGCACCAAAGCTGTCGTCCTTTGCAGTTCGCGAGCCTGAGTCATGAGGTGTCGTCACTTGGTGGGTCGCCTGGTGCCGTTGCCCCCAAGAGGAAGGCGAATCATGGGAGGGCGGGTAATGGGCTAGCGGTCGACGGCATTGGGCGTTTGCGGTTTCGACCAGTGGCAACGTGCTGGTCATGGCTGGCTTGGTGTACTGTGGCACTATGACCGCCGACGGGCTGAAAGCTGCGGGCAAGGGCGCCTCCACTAAAAAGGCAACGAGCGGCAACCAGAACGCCGCCCGTCTCGTCGTGCTGAGCGGCGGCGAGATTGGGCGTCGCTACACCTTGGCGGAGGTGAGCGTCATCGGGCGCGACGAGGGGACCGCGATTTTTCTCGACGATGCCGAGGTCTCACGAAAACACGCCGTCGTCGCCCGGGCCGAGCAGGGCGGTTACACCATCGAGGATCTCGGTAGCAGCAACGGAACGCTGGTCAACGGACAATCCGTCAAGCGCGGCGAGCTGAGCTTCGGTGACCGCATCCAAGTGGGCTCCCACGTCATGCTCTTCGCCCGCCACAGCCCGGTGGACGACCAGATCCTGGAGCGCCAGCGGTTCGAAGCGCTGGGCCGCCTGGCGGCGGGGATCTGCCACGACTTCAACAGCATGCTCGGCGTCGCGATGGCGGGGACTGACTATCTGAGCAGCTGGTTTCGTGAGGAAGACCCGGCGGATCCGGAGGTGAATGCTTGCGTCGAGGACATCAACGTAGCCGTTGAGCGTGCCAGCGCGCTGGCTCGCCGGTTGGTCGAATTCGGTCGGAGTGGGCCACGGGGCTATGAGGAAGTGGACCTGTCGGCTTTGTGCCAGGAGCTCGCCGCGCTGCTCCGCGGCAGCTTTCCGACCTCGGTGGCGCTGGAGACCACGCTCGAGCCACGGCTGACGGTCATGGGACACTCCCCTGAGCTTCAGCAGGTCTTGATGAACCTGATGATCAACGCCCGGGATGCCATGCCCGATGGCGGCACCTTGCGGCTGAGCGCCGAGCGGTGCCGGGAGGGTCGTGCCGTGCATGCGGTCCTGCGGGTGCAGGATGATGGCATCGGCATGGATGAGCAGACGAGGGAGAGCATCTTCGAGCCGTTTTTCAGCACCAAGGGCAGTGAAGGTTTCGGGCTCGGACTGGCGAACGTGAGGGAGATCGTGGCGCTTCACGGAGGTGAAATATCGGTGGAGAGCGCCCCTGGAGAGGGGACGACCTTCGAGATCCGGCTGCCCTCGATCGCGACGATCAGGCCGAGCGTGCGGCTGAGCCGACGGGTCAGCACGCCGCCTCCTGCCCTTACCGTGCCGGCGACCATCTTGGTGGTCGATCACGAGGAGATGGCACGCCGTGCCGCCGAGCGGCTACTCAGCCGAGCCGGATACTCGGTGATGCTGGCCGAGGACGGACGGCGGGCCGTCAAATGTTTCATGGAGTCGGAGCAACCCCCGGAGGTAGTGCTGCTCGATCTGGACATGCCCCACCTCGACGGTGACCGGACCTTCGGACTGATCCGTGGCCTCGACCGCAATGTGCCGGTGGTGATGTGCTCGACTCACGTCGACCAGACGAAGGAGGCAGCGCTCATCGCCCAGGGGGTGGAGTGCGTCGTCCGCAAGCCCTACGGTGAAGAAGAGCTATTGGGGCCGCTGCGGCGCATCTTGAGGTCCCGCCGGGCGCGGCTGGTCGAAGACGAGCCGACCTTGGTTGGCGGACCTTTGCGTGACGGTGGCAGCGACCCTGGCAAGGGGAGCTAGCCACCCCTCCGTTCCAGTCCTCCGGTGCAGGGCAGGCAGAACGGTGACTCGGGTTTCGCCCCCAGTCGTCGGGTGCCGATGGGTTCCTGGCATCGGCGGCAGAAGCCGTAGTCGTCACTTTCCATGGCTGCGAGGGCGGCGGCGATCTGCTGGAGGCGCACCTCTCGGCGGCGCCAGGGCTTGACGGCTCAAGCGGTGCCGGCTACCCGCTCAGGTGTGACGCGGCAGCACCTGACCTACTCGTTGATCGGCCGCGAGGATCTCGGAGCCGGCTACCATGTGCTCCGATTCGGCGGCGAGAAACCGCTGGCAGCCAAGCCGGGACAGTTCGCCATGGTGCGAATGCTCGACTGGGGCCAACAGCCTCTGTTGCCGCGGCCGATGAGCATTCTCAGCGGCGGTGACGAGCCTTCCATGCTCGTCAAGGTGGTCGGTGAAGGCACGGTTCGCATGGCCGAGGCAGCCATCGGCGAGGGCTTTGCGCTCAACGCACCGCTGGGCCATCCGTGGCAGCTGCCGCCACCGGATCACAAGCCGTTGTTGGTGGCTGGGGGCTGCGGCGTAGCGCCGCTGGTGTTCTTGGCTGAGCAGCTAGCAGCAGATGGCTACCGGCCTGACGGGCCTCGTCCGCAGGTGGTCACCTACTACGGGGGGCGCAGCGAGCGAGATCTGCCGCTCGCGGACCGGTTGGGAGCGGTCAGTGAGCTGCATCTCGCCACCGAGGATGGGTCCAAAGGGGAGGCAGGGCTGGTGACTGAGCCGCTGGCGGGCGCTCTCGAGGCGGAACGCGATGCCGGCAGCAAGCTCAAGCTCTACGCCTGCGGCCCTCACAAGATGATGGCCGCGGTGGCGCGGCTCGCCCAGGACTTTGGGACACCCTGTGACGCGTCGCTCGAGGCGGCGATGGGTTGCGGCATTGGCGTCTGTCTCGGCTGTGCCGTCTCTCGCACTAGAGGCGGCTATCTCTATACGTGCGTGGACGGGCCCTGCGTCGACGCAGCCACGGTTGCTTGGGACGAGCGAGTCTTCTGATGGGTTCAGTCGATCTCAGTGTGCAGGTGGGGAGCCTGACCCTTGCCAATCCGGTGCTGACCGCCTCCGGGACCTTCGGTTATGGCATCGAGTTCTGCGACTATTTCAACGTGGCTGACCTTGGGGGGATCTCCACCAAAGGACTGAGCCTCGAGCCTCGAGACGGCAATCCGCCGCCGAGGATCTGTGAGACATCGGCGGGAATGCTCAACGCCATCGGGCTTGCCAACGTGGGCGTGGAGGCCTTTTGTCGCGACAAGCTGCCCCAGCTGCGGGAGCGGGGTATCACCGTCGTCGTCAACGTTTTCGCCACGTCGGTCGAGGACTTCGAGAAGCTGGCTACGCGGCTGGACCGGGAGACGGGGATTGCCGCCTTGGAGCTCAATGTCTCGTGTCCCAACGTCGATCACGGCGGCATCGAGTTCGGCCGCGATCCGGCGGCCGCAGCGCGGGTGACTGCGGCGGTCGTGGCAGTGACCAAGTTGCCGGTGTGGGTCAAGATGTCCCCCGAGGCTCCTGACCTGCGGGCGGTGGCCCGGGCGTGCCAAAATGCTGGCGCCCAGGCCCTCAGCGCAATCAATACCGTCCGTGGTCTGGCCATCGACGCCGACACCTGGCGCCCCAGGCTGGCCAACCGCACCGGCGGGTTGTCGGGACCGGCCCTCAAGCCCATCGCGCTCCGCATCGTGTGGGAGCTCAGCCACTATGTCGACATCCCCATCGTGGGCATCGGCGGGATCGCCAGCGGGCGAGACGCCGTCGAGTTTCTTCTCGCTGGCGCGACGGCCGTCCAGGTCGGCACGGCCAGCTTCGCCGATCCTTTGGCGGCCAAGCACGTGTGTGATGAGCTCAGCGCTTACTGTGCTGAGCGAGGGATCACCCCGCGGGATCTAGTGGGTCAGCTGAAAGGCTGAGCGCCTGGCTCGACGTTGGGCAGGGTCTAGTCGTCGCCCACCTGTGTCGCTGGTGGCGGCGCGCCGATCTCGTCACCGAGCTGGCGCAAGAAGGCGCCCATGAAGGCGGCTCGGCGAGCGGCCTCTCGGCGCCCCGCTTCGGTCGTCATGGTTGCGGGCAAGCGGAGCAGCTTGACGAAGAAGTGATCCACTGTGTGGCGGCTGTCGTTCAGCTCGCGGTGCTCGGCCCAGGGGTCGTCGGCATCGAAGAAATCGGTGCCCATCGTTGCGCCTGTGGCGGCGGTGCGAAACACACCAATGGCGCCGAGTGCCTCGAGCCGGTCGGCGTCCTGGAGCGCCCGGCCCAATGGGCTGCGCGGCTGGTCGCCTCGACTGAAGCTGTGATCGACGATGGCCTCGGTAATGTCTGCGATAGAGGGACGGTCGAAGTCTCGATCGGCCAGGAGCCGGGCCGCCTCGGTCGCGCTCAAGGCGCTGGCCTCACTGCGTTGCGACGAGCTCTTGGGCAGGTTGACCCAGTCGTGTAGCAGCGCCGCCGCGATGGCATTCCGTCCGGACACGGTTGGTTCTGCGAGTCGCAACGTCCAGGTCGCGACCCGCAGCAGGTGTCCCACATCATGGGCCCCATCGCCATTCGCTCGGCGACGGACCTCAGCGAGCAACTCGGTCAACGCCTGATCGTTGGCGATGAGGCGCAAGAGCTGTCCATCCTGGTCCGGGTCAGCGAAGGCCTTCGACTGGCGACTCGACATGGGCCAATGGTGGGTTCGCCGCCAAGAAAAGTCGAGCCCCGCCTAGTGCCAAGCGAGGCAACGGGACGGTGTGTCGTCGGCCATGAACTGGTGCTGACGACCTAGCCAGTAGGCGGCCAGATAGTCCACTCCAGGTGCGGTCAGCGCCAGGTGCTCGGTGTCCACCAAGGCCCAGGGGTGTCGCTGCCACATGAAGTCGGCCCAGACTCGGTCCGCCACGTCTACGGCGGTATCGTGGTTGACCTGATTGGGGCAGGTCGCGTGGTGGGGCAGGTATTTCGGATCGGTCAGCAGATTGACCGCCCGCTTGTAGCGTGGCGGTACTGGAAAGCCACTGAGTTGCTGGGCGGCGCTGGTGACCACGGCTGGATCGTGGCCCGGCACGTTGGCGGCGTAGATGAAGGAGAAGAAGGAGTTCTTCGTGTTGACGTATTTGGGCCAATAGGCGAGCCCGAGGACCTCGTTGCGGATAATGGTCAAGCGGGCGGCGTCATCCTCGAGTCGGGCCAGGTTGTACAGCGGCTGCATCGCGATGTTGTTGCCGTAGTACTTCTCGCCGCAGGTGTTCTCGGTGCCGCCCCACTTGGCGATGTTCAGCCAGTCGTTGATGTTGCCGCCGTCGCCGCTGTGGTTGTTGAAGTAGTCGAGGAGCTGATTGTGCTCGTCTTGGTAGCTTGCCACGCCGTCGGTCACCAGCAGCGCCACCCGGAAGAAAGAGGACAGCATCACCGCGCTACCGGCCCGCGGGATCGTCGGGATCGCGCCGCCGATGATGGGGATCTGGCTGAGGAGGTCCTGCAGGTCGGGGATGAACTCCTGGAAGCCATACATCTCCGAGTCGTCGGTGTTGTTGGTGTCGATGACCAGGGACACTGCGCCGTTGGTCATCTCGGTCGGCGCCAGCACCACGAAGCGCATGGTGGCGGGGAAGGCGGG
This sequence comes from Myxococcales bacterium, assembly GCA_030590865.1. Taxonomy (GTDB): domain Bacteria; phylum Myxococcota_A; class Polyangia; order Polyangiales; family Polyangiaceae; genus JAPYTK01. The sequence goes on from JAUVCD010000288.1 coordinate 7,956, forward strand.
GATGGGCGTGCCGTTGTAGGTGATCTCGATGGGGACCTGGCGGTCCTTCATCAGCTCGAGCACCAGCTCGACCACGTCTTGGCGAATGAGCTCACGGGTCGCTTCGTCACCGTCGCCGAGCGCCTCGTAGGCGAGGGCGTAGCCCAGCATCACGCCTTGGTACTGGTCACGGCTGATGTGGCCGATATAGTCCCAGCTGTCGCCATCGTAGCTCACTCCGCAGTGGCAGCGCGGCGAGTTGCAATCGAGATCACCGAGCACGACAGGGTGGGTGGCCCCGGCTGGCGCCACGAAGCGGGTCAACAGGCCGGGCTCGCCGCTGACGTTGAACCAAAGGTGGAGCGTCTCGACCAGCTCGATCACGTTGCGCCGCGCCACTGGTGCGCCGGTCGCCTTCAGCCGCAGGGCTTCGGCGGCAAGGTAGCTGCCGGTCCAAATGGCGCTATCGCCCAAGCCTCCCAGATACTCGACCGTGGTGTAGGCCGGGGGATCGGTATAGCTGGCGTTGCCCACGCCGCCGTAGGCAAGGCCATCCCGGCGGAGCCACATGCCATAGGCGCGCGCTCGGTCATGGGTCGAGGTGTCGACCTCGACGGTCACCCAACTGTCGGTGGCCATGTCGTAGAGCTCGCAATCTGCGGTGCCGTTCGACTCATTCAGGGTGCACTCATCGGTGCACTGCCCAACGACACACTCGCCGTTGACGCAGCCAGAGCCCGTTGGGCAGGTCTCGTCCACCCAATGGAAGCCGCTGCCCGTGTCTAGGCAGACGTGGCGCGTGTCGTGGCTGATGCAGATCCCCGGACCGGGCGTGCAAGGACCACCGCTGCCGCCTCCGCCTCCCTGAGCGCTACCGCCGGTGCCTCCGCCGGTACCGCTGCCGCCACTACCTCCCACGCCGCTGGTGCTACCGCTGGTGGTCGTGCTGGTTTCGTCGTCGCTCGAGCAGCCTGGCCCAAACCCAAGCGCAGCGCCTAGCAGCAGCGCGGACGGTCCAATTATCCATGGTGAACGCATCGTTCAATCCTCAGCCGAGCCCGCCCGCGATGCCTCTCAGCGCGAGGGCTGGCGGAAGAGATTGTAGCAGCTTGCCGTACCTTGGCCTGCTGCAATCAGGACATCCGATCCGAGGACCCAATCAAGAGGTCCAGGCCGTGAGGCTTCGTGTCGGCCCTGGCGGGCTCGAGACCTTCGGTAGGTTTTGATGATGCCCGGTCCAGCTGCGGCGCTACCATAGGGTTCTGCCACTGACGACAGGGGTGACGTGATGAGCTCTGCACTCGTTCAATCGATGGGGTCGCTCGCCTTGGCGGTCGCTCTCTGCGCTGCCGGCTGCGCAAGTGAGGATGGCATCGTCGGGTCCCAGCCTGGTGGTGGGGGCAGCGCTGGCTCAGGTGGTGGCGGCGGCGGGCCGTCCGACGATCTGGATGGCGACGGCGTGTCCGATGGCGAGGACAACTGCCCAACCATCGGGAACCCGAGTCAGGCCGACACGGACGGCGATGGGGAAGGGGATGCTTGCGAGCTTCAGGACGGGACGCCCGAGCACCCCTTCATCATTCCAGGCGACCCCTTGCTCCCAGACTACTGGGACGCTCGGGACACCAACGAAGCGCAGAGCGATGCTTTCGATAGCTACCCTGGCTACGAGCAACTCGATGAATCGGGACCAGAATATGTCTACATCATGGCGGTCGCTCAGGTCACCGTTGTGGGCGCAATGCTCGAGCGGCCGGAGCCCGAGGGGACGGATATCGACATTCACCTGTTGTCGAGCCTGGAGCCGGTATCACTGATTGACCGGGCCAACGATACCCTCGAGGTAACCATCGACCCAGGCCTCTACTATTTCACCCTGGATACCTACGTGTCAGGCGGCGCCGAGCAACTCGGCCCCTACGAGCTCAGCGTGGCGCTCGAAGTTTGGCATGAGGGGTCGGTCGCTGATCCGTTGCTGCCTGGCGAGCACCCGAGCGAGCCACTCAGCTTGCCTTTCGTCTATCGCGACGAGCGGGATACCCACGACGCCACCTCAGATACCTTCGACAGCTATCCCGGGGTCGAGCAGATCGACGAATCGGGGCCGGAATTCGTCTACCAATTCGTCATCGACCAGCCAGCGCGACTCAGCGCCACCATCGAGTTCACCGAGCCGGACGGCACGGACATCGACCTGCACCTGCTGTCATCGCTCACCCCGCTCGAGCTGGTCGATCGGGGCAACACGGCCCTCTATGCGGTGCTCGAGCCAGGGACCTACACCCTCGTGGCTGACACTTACGTCAGCGGTGGCGTGCCCCAGCTTGGCCCCTACGAGCTCGCGCTCAGCATTCGCTCCCGTCAACCACCCCAAGCGGCGGATTTTAACGACTTCATCCTCGCGGCGGTTGACTACCTGTGGGCGCGCTATCGCCTGCTTGGCTATGACTCTGCCGTGCTGACCCACGACGTGCCCTACGGCAGCTACGGCTTCATTCCAGCCACCGGTGGCGCCAAGACCATGTGCGTGGCGGCGGCCATGGAAGTGATCCTGACGGCGATGACCATCTGGGCCGAGGATCGGGGGGATCAGACGGTGTTCGATTTCTTACCGAAAGAGAGCTGGGAGACCCTCGTGGCGAGCCACATCAAGGCTCACATTTGGGTCAACCACACGCTGGACTCCTACGGGACTGCTGATGCGCTAGCTCATTTCGGCATGGGGACCAACGTGCCCTTCGAGGATCTCGAGCCCGGCGCCTTCATCAATCTGAACCGCACCACCGGCACCGGGCATGCGGTCATCTTCTTGGCGTTCATCGACTGGGTGGGCCGCGAGCACGCCACCTGGAGCACCGACGTGATCGGGTTCAAGTACTTCTCGTCCCAAGGCGGACTCAGCGAGGGATCCGGGGGCTTCGACTTTCGCTACGCAATCTTCGAGGAGCACGGGGCTCCGGAGATGCCGGGCAAACGGGATCTTCACGTCATCTACAGCGAGAACCCGCACCTGTTGAATACCGGGTCCATGTGGGCGCCGGACCATTGGGCCCAGATGGACTACGCGCCGCCACCCGGTGCGGCGCCCAGCTTCTTCGATGCCCTCACCTTTGACGGGGTCACGGCAGACTGACCGTGCTGCGGGGCGTCCGCCGCGGCAGCGGCCGTCGAGCCGTCAGGGGAACGCTGCGCCTGTCTCGCCGCTCCAGGGATCAGCGTTTCAGGGCGAGCGTTGCATTCAGGCGAA
>JAUVCD010001054.1 GCA_030590865.1 Myxococcales bacterium
CGCTGGGCTCGAATAGACTTGCCGCGATGAGCGCTACCGAGGCCGCGGCAGACCGGCGCGACAGCGACGGCGACGCTACCGACCAGAGCCAAGCAGGGACGGAATCGAAGGCGGAGCGACCCTCCGATTCGAAGGACGAACAGGCGCCGGACTCTCAGGCTTCAGGGCCTCCCGATTCTGGGGCTGAGACGCGCGACCGCCCCAAGCCCAAGCCCAAGGGCAAGCGCAAGTGGCTCCGCCGCTTCGGCTATGCGGTGCTCGCCTCTCCTGTGGCGGTGCTGGCTCTCTGGTTCGCCGTTCACCACATCCCCGGTTTCGGGCCGCTGGTGGCCGACACGCTCCGCGCTGTTCTCGGACCTGGGGCGGTGGCCTGGATGGAGGACACGGCCTACGGCGTCGAGGACTGGGTCAACCGCCGGACCAAGAGTGACGAGCCTCCCAAGGCCTTCTGGGAGGTGCCTTCGGGGGTGCCCACGCAAAGCCCTTCAGCGGCGCCCTCGAGCAGTGGCGGGGCCGAGGTCGAGCCGCCCTTCAGCCTCGAGAATGTCGGGTCGATCTACGACAACGTCATGACCAAGGGCGATGGCATCTGGGTTCCGCTGGTCGATCCGCGAAAGCCTCAGGATCGGGTCCGGTTGCTCAAGACCTTCGTGCACCCCGACAAGAGTCGCTCATGGTCGATCATGGCCATCGTCGCGGTCGATCTGACCCAGGTCGACCTCGTTCCGATGGCGGGCCGCCACGAGCCGAAGAACAAGACCAAAGAGGCCAAGGACTACGACCGCAAGGCGGTGATACCGACCGAGCACCATGACCGGCTGATTGCGGGTTTCAATGGTGGCTACAAGTCGACTCATGGCGACTACGGGATGATGATTGATGGCGTGACCCTGGTGCCACCCCGTCCGCTGGCCTGCACCATCGCCAAGTATCAGGACGGCAGCCTGGTCATCCGCTCGTGGAAGAAAGTGAAGGACACCCTCGACAAGATGGTGTGGCTCCGCCAGACGCCTATTTGCATGTTCGACGAGGGCAAAGCTCACCCGGCCTTGTCGATGCCCAAGATCGGCTGGGGCGCCTCGGTCGTGTCAGGCACCACCGTCATTCGGCGCTCGGCCATCGGCCTGAACGAAAAAGGCGATGTGCTCTACGTCGGCATCGGCGACTTTCTCACCGGCCAGGTGATCGCCAAAGGCATGCGCCACGCTGGCGCCCACTCCATCGCCCAGCTGGACGTCAACTTCTCATTCCCCAAGTTCTTCACCTACGACTACGTGTCGCCAGGCAGCAAGACGCTGAAGGCCATCCCGCTGACCGACAACTTCGAATACAAAGAAGACGAATACGTGGCCGGTCGGGCCCATCGAGACTTCTTCTACCTGATGCGCAAGGACGGCGACGGGGCGAGCTGAACTCCAGCTCAGCGACTCACCAGCAGGACGTAGAGCGCGATCGCCACGCCTATCACCACGAGACAACCACAGCCGCCGACTAGCTGCCCGGTCCAGGTGTTGGTGTAGAAGTGGACTAGGTGGGCCAGGCCGCCAGCCTCGAGCTGTGCCCCACAACGAGGGCAGGTCAAGCTGCCCTGGGAGGGATAGCCGCACTGTTTGCACTGGTTCAACGCCACCAGTCTCACCATACGACGAGCGGCAGCGTCTCGTCGCGATCCGCGACAACTAGGCCGGGCCTGCTAGGCTGCGATGAGACCAGCGGCGGGCAGGGGAGCGGCGTGAGATAGAGCAAGTGCAACGGACCCTAGGAAGGCTGACCTCGACGATCGTCCTCTTGACCGGCCTGTGCCTCACCCTTTCGGCTGCGGCGGCCGAGCCAGCCGAGGCCGAAGCCGGTGCTGCGGAGGCGCCTGCGGACGAGCCGCTCCCGTGGAAATGGCGGCGCCACCATCCGCTCGACTACGCTGCCACGGCGGTCTTCACCGGGACGGCATTGTTGACCGAGTTTCTGCCCCATGAAGGCGACCCGAGCTGGGTTGGGGGCGAGCTGCTGGACCGCGAGGTGCGTGATGGGCTCGTGCTCGGTGGCTTCGGCAAT
>JAUVCD010000891.1 GCA_030590865.1 Myxococcales bacterium
GCCGGCTATCTGCCAGCGCAGCAGGAGTTCTCCATTGGCGCTGGCGCGACCGAAGAGGTGTCGCTCACTCTCGAGGCCGATCCGGAGGGGGCAACCGAGTCTCCTGGCGGCGGGGACGGGACTGGGTCAGCGGCGGATGGCTCGACCTTGCGGCTCGTTGGATACATCGGGTTGGGGCTGGGCGGTGCCGGGCTGGTGCTCGGAGCCATCACCGGTGGCCTCGCCATCGGCACGCACGGCGACCTGAGCGACAGCTGCCCCGACGGCAGCTGTCCACCAGACCAGCAGGACAACCTCGACAGCTACGAGACCATGGGGACGATCTCCACCATCGGCTTCATCGCCGGTGGAGTGCTCGCCGCGACCGGGCTGGTCCTGGTGTTGGTCGCACCTAGTGGCGACGGGGACGGGGCCGATCAGGCGAGCTCTCCGGTGCTGACCACTACGGTGGGTCTCGGCCAGCTGAGCGCAACGCTCCGCTTCTGAGTCGCAAAGGAGCGCGCCGAGCGGCGCTCGAGCCGTCAGCGAACGGCTCAGCCTAGGGATGGCTATCAACCGGCCGACCGCCCTGATCTAGGTGGCTTGGTAACGTGGTTTTGATTGCATGTCCTCTGCTCGTCACATGGCCAAAGTGACGAGGGTCGAGGAAACTTGTTGCATATGCGGCTATTTACGTGAGACTCTGCTTGTGGGGCACCTCGTTACGAGGAGCATGACAGACCGACATAGATTGGCGCAATCAACCGGCCAGCCGGACGTTTGCGGGATTCTGGAAGCGGCTTGTCTCTGGCTCCCCTGCTCAGCTCGAGGTGAAGATGACGCGCTCAGGCGGCCTGGTTGGCATCATTGCACTGGTCCTGGCGACGACCCAGGGGTGCTCCATTCAGGGGGCTGAGGATGACCACAGCCTGCCCAGCTCAGGCGGCCTTGGCCAGGGTGGCAGCGGCGCCGTTACCGGCCAGGGTGGCGCGGGGGCCATCGGATCGTCGTCGAGCAGCGGTGTAGGTGGCGGTTGCGCCGAGGCCTCGTCGGTCGCCCAGAGTGGTGAGGCTCCGGCGGACATCATCATCGCCGTGGACACTTCGGGCAGCATGAATCTGGAGGCGCAGTGGACCCAACAGAACATGAACCAGATGGTCGACGTCATCGCTGGTAGCGGCGTCGACGCCCACGTGGTGATGATCTCGTCGACCGAAATCTGTGTGCCCGCGCCCCTCGGAAGTGGCAGCTGCCCCAACGATGAGCAGCTGCCCAGCTATCGGCATGTGCAGGTAGGCGTGGGCAGCAACAACGCGCTCGAGAAGATCCTCAGCACCTACCCAGAGTGGAAGGACACCCTCCGAAAAGCTGCCACCAAGACGTTGGTGGTGATCTCTGACGACAACTCGGACTTGAGCGCAGGCGCTTTCACCAATCAGTTGTTGGCCCTCGACCCAAGCTTCCAGGGGTTCAAGCTCGACGCCATCGTGTCCTTTGGTGCGCCTTGGATTCCGAACACTCAGTGCTGGCTGCTGTCTGCTGCCGAGGGCTCGGTTTACAAAGACCTGGTTCAACAGACCGGTGGTGTCATTGGTGATCTGTGCCTGCAAGACTTCGGTCCGGTGTTTCAGGACATCGCCACCACGGTCGTTCAGAACTCGCAGATCGACTGTGTATACGACATCCCCGACCCGGCTGATGGCGAGACGATCGACTTTGATTTGGTCAACGTCCAATTTCAGGGCTCACCGAACGAGGAACCCCAGACCATCCCCTACCTGCCCGGCGGACAGTACGAATGCGGACCTGACGGTGGTTGGTATTACGACGACCCGGATCACCCGACCCAGATCATCTTCTGCGATGCCACTTGTGTGGCGGTTCAGGGGCTGACGGAAGGCAAGGTCTCGGTAGTCTTCGGCTGCGCCACCGTGATCCGTTGAGCGGCGGTAGAAGGCCGCACAAAAAAGAATCGCCCCCCACCCGAGGCGAGGGGGCCTCAGGCGGGGGGCGTTGGTGCGACACGGGGGGTTGGAGAGCTTTTTGGGGAGTGAGTAGCGAAGCGAGAGGCTGTCTGAGAGGGGGTCTGAGAGGTAAGGAGCGGGACCTCACTCGAGGTGGGTGCCCTTGGGTTGTTGTTCAAGGGTATTGCACTGGGCGTGCCAATCTTTGCCAGCTCGCCGTGCGCTACGGTTGTCGGTGACGGGCCTGGGCGAGGCGGCCGTTGGCAGTGCGGAAATGCTCGAAACTGCGGGCGGGATCCCGGCCGGCTGGGCTGTCCGGCCCGTCGCCCTCGCAGGTGCCGCGCCCCGGGGCTGGCGGTATGGGTGCTCAGCTGCGACAGCCGAGTCGCAGCCTCGCCCAGCGGCTGGGACATTTGGGACGCACTCCCCTGTCCGCGGTCTGCTCCTCTGACCGAGAGGCGGCCCGAGGCGTTGCAGCCACAAATAAAAACACCCGCCGCCAGCTGCGCTGACGACGGGCCGTGCAGCGCGGGGAGTCGCTGCAACTGTCCACGAGTCGGACGTCAGTTCGGAGGTGTCGCGTAGCGTTGCGGGAAAGGATCTGCGGTGTTGCGGCGACGGGTGTCGTCGTGGGTCCGGGGGGTGCCCCAGTGTCGCGGCGAATCGCCACGCTCGTGGAACACCGCCAGGCCGATGACGCCGACGTTGCGGGTGGTGCCATGCTTGCGGGCGGCATAGGACTCGCCCACCGAGCCGAAGCGGAAGGCCGCGACCTCGGAGGTGCTCGTGCGGAAGCCGTCGATTTCCAGGTCGCCGTGGGGGTCGATGAGGTAGCCGCGCTTGGAGAACGAGGCATCCTTACCGTCGATGACGTCCAGGCCATCCACCGACACGATTGCCTCGATGCGTCCGGGGCTGTGGTTGCGGATGACGATGCTGTAGCGGCTGCCGCTGATACCGGTGACGTAGTTGCTTCCGCCAGCGACGAAGCCTGTCAGAAAGCGACCGCTGCCATCGCGGATCCCCATCTCGAGGTGGCCCGCGCCGATGGCGAAGCGTCGTGCGTGGCGTCGGGTGCCGCCGAGAGTGTCGCTCATGGCGGCGATGCCCTGGGGATCGTTGTAGAAAAGCTTGGCCACGGCGAAGGGGTGGAGTCGGTCACCGCGGACGAAGGGCGCGGTGGTGAC
>JAUVCD010001059.1 GCA_030590865.1 Myxococcales bacterium
TCCCATCAGAGGTCGCAGAGAGCACATCGACAAAGGGCTGAAGCGGCTCGTCGCTCACCGGTAGATCCACCACGGCCTCTTGGGTCCCCCCCTCGGCAATCGGAAATTCCGCAACCGCCGTGTGGTGGGCGTGTCCGACGATGAACAGCGAGTGGTTGTGGACGTTGTACCCGAGCACGCCCACGGCGTAGTTGACGTTGGAGACGCCAAAATCGCTGCTTGGGAGGCGGAACGCCCCGGTGAAGGTCAGCGCGCCGATGTCCATCAGCCCAGGCTCAGCGGCTCCACCACCCTGGCCGCCCTCGCCCTTGTCCGAGCAACCGGCGAGCGCCGAAAGACTCAGGATGCAGGCCACGAAGGTGTGGGACATCCAACCGGTAGTGAGATTCTGTAGTCCTGCTCTCATGTCCATGCTCCCTCGACGATCTGACCTCGCGCGACCTATGGGCGTACCAGCGCCCCGCTACCCGCTCAGTTGTCCGAACAGCTGAGGCTGCCGTTGACGCATTGTGGGATGTGATAGGAGAACGACGAGGTCGTGAAGGTGGTGGGCTCACACTCGCCTGGCGTGCCGAGACAGCCGGCGTTCCCCGCAGTCATGCAGGTCTCTTCGGCGACGCAGTCGAGGGTGAAGGTAAAGGTGCCGCTGCTGACGAGCACCACCGTTGCGGTGCAACCGGTCGCCGTCACATCGCTGAACGTCACCGTGCCATTCTCGGTGTCAGGCCCCCAGCAGGACAGCTCGGACTGGCCGCAAAGGGCCAAGCACTCGGTGCTCGCTTGACCTGCGCCGCCCTGGCCACCGCCGCCCTGGCTACCGCCGCCGGTGCCGCCGCCGCCGGTGCCACTGGACGTGGTGCCCCCTTGCCCGCCAGCCCCGCCGCCTCCACCAGTCGTGGTGTCGCTGCTGCAAGCCATACAGAGCGCTGCCGCCACCAGTCCGCTCACTCCAAGTCGAAGAGCTGTAAGTCCTGTGCGATTCTTCATCGGCCCAATTGTATGGGCGCCCTGGTGGTTTGGCACGCGCTTCATGCGCTCAGTCAGCCCAGCTGAGCTCGCGCAGCCCGGTGGGTCGCACCTGCCCCGCACGATCTGGTACCCCCTTTGCCCATTAGCAGGCGTTACACTCGGAGCATGCGACTTCTCGTATCAACCCTCGCTGTCGCCTTGGCTGCGGCCGGCATGGCTGGCTGCGACGCTGAGGATACGACGTCGACCTCAACCAGCTCGACCACTGGGGGGGGCGGGTCGTCCACCGGCAGCGGCGGGGCGGGGGAAGGTGGTGTAGGCGGTCTGGGCGGTCTGGGCGGCTTGGGCGGAGATGGGGGGAGTCCGCCGGTTCCCGATCCCTGCCTGACGGCCCAACCCCAGTGCCCCGACCCGCCCACCGGCCTGGCTGCGGGTAGCGGGCTGGTGCCCATCGATCGGTGCGCTTTTCCCATTGTCGAGCAGGGCTTCGACTCCAGCTCGAGCAGCGCCGCCGCCCAGTTGGTCCAGGCGCTGACCTCCAGGTCCATGGCCGAGGTGCTCGGCGATCTCAACCGCACTGCCACGATCGTCACGTCGGTGCCTGGCAACCCGGCCAATGTGTCCCAGGCGTTTGGTTGGAACAACGGCGATCAGCAGGTCGACTACTGGATCCCCCAAGGGCTCACCGGCAGCGCTGACGCGGCGGCCGATGGTCTCGCCGCGGGTCGCGAGGTCGTCGTGGCCAGTTGGTATTACGACATCGGATCCGATCCGAGCTCCAACGGGGAGAAGGGCGTTCGGATCTCTGTCGCCGACGTGACCAACCCGTCTACGGTTAGCTACCGCCATCTGCTCTTGGTCGAGCCGACGATCAATGGCGGACAGGTCGACTTCCTGCCGGTGACCATTCACGCCGGCGGTATGGCCTGGGTCGACCACTACCTCTACGTGGCCGATACGGTGCACGGCTTTCGAGTGTTCGACATGGGGCAAATTCTGGAGGTCGCCACCGCCAAGAACATCATTGGCT
>JAUVCD010000949.1 GCA_030590865.1 Myxococcales bacterium
ATGCTCACATTCCGCCTGATCCGGTCATGCAATCCAACCTGCGTGGGCGCCTCAGCTATGCCCAGGCCGGTCGCCCAGCCAGCTCCGGGCACACGAGCGACGACCGCACGACCCAGTTGTTCATCAACTTCAAAGACAATCTCCAGCTCGACGGCATGGGCTTCGCCCCGGTTTGCGAAGTGGCCAAGGGCATGGATGTCCTCGAGGCGCTCCACTCAGGCTACGGCAGTCGCTCCGGTGGTGACCAGGCGAACATCCAGAACCAAGGCAACGCCTACCTGCGCGCGACTTATCCCGCCCTCGACTACATCATCCAGGCACGGATTATCTTTGCCCTGCCTTGAACGGCAACCCCAGGGCGTGCCGCTGCTCAGCTGCCGGGCTTCGCGTTTTCTCGTCTCGCCTCAACCCGTGTATGTTGGTCTCCGATGGAAGAACGGATCATCGATCATTACGGTCATCACCGGATGCTCTTTTATCTGGGCGCTATCTTGATGTTTGGCGTCCCGATGGCAACGGTCGCTCTGTTCGATCACGTGGTTGGTCTCAGTCTCTCGGGCATTGCGTTCATCTTCTCGGGGCGCAAAGCGCAGCGCGCCGGTCAGAGCATGCTCACGGGTTTTTCGATCGGACCGTTCTGGCGCAACTACGGCAGTACGCTCGACCTGGACCGCATGAACCCCCACCAGCGCAGCCGACACGCCACCGTTACGGGTTGGGCCATCGTCGTGGCGGGCGTCCTGCTCATCGCTATGGACATCGCGCTTCAACTCGCCGCCCTAGGCGTGATCCCAGACCTCTGAGCATCGGAAACCGTCACGCCGTCCCGCTCAGGGGGTGGACTCGTAGGCGCCGATGTCGCTGGCCGGGCCTTGTGGGCGGGGATTGCCCTCCAGGTCGCTGGTCACGCCCATGTCTCGCGCGGCGTCGATGGCCGGGCTGGCTCCGACGCAGCCGCCGGGGCCGTGGCTCGAGGCGCTGTGGGGCGCACCCGGAGGCGACCTCTGGGCGGTTGGCGACGACTCGGCGATCCTGCGCCTGCCCGGCGGCGGCCCCTGAGCCGGCCCGCATCTCCCGCCGTCGTTTGGCAGGACCGCACGAATGGCAATACGGACGACATCTACGTAGACGCGCTCCCTCGATGTGCAAAGGCGGCGGAAATGCGGCCAAATCTGATGGCTGGGCGCGCCTCGGATGATTTTTTTCGTCTTCCCACTTCATTTTGGGGTGGCCTGAATCGTAGTACCCCCATGCAGTACAAAGACCTCGGCCCCTTCCAGCCCGCCCTCGACTCCGCTTCCGGCGGCCTGCTGTCTGCGTTTGCAGCCGAATGCGAGCGACGAGGCCTCGAGCCGCACGTCTATGTGCTCACCCACCTGGAGGGGCTAGCTGAGGGCGAGATGAAGCTCTGTGTGCATGCCATTGGGCCAAGCGGGACCAAGACGCAGCAGTCCGTTCCGCTGGGGCCGGGGCAGCACAAGCTTGGGTGGAACTTGTACTTGCACGAGCGGACCACGGCGGCGCGGAAGGCGATTGAGCGGGCTAATGGGCGGCTGGATCAGTTGGATGGGCTTGCCAGGCCGCCGGAGACCCCCAGGAGCAACCGATGTTGACGTCGGCCTGATGGACTACGCAGCGCCTGACGTGCGCCCGAGAGGGGCGGGAGCTCCGCGCAAGAAGCCCTCCGAGCTGAGATCCTCGTCGATGTCGGGCCAGTGGACACCGAAGCCGCCACCGCACAACTGCCAGTTGGCGCGCTGAGCGGGCGAAGCGTGCAGCAGCCGTGGGTACCAGTTCAGGGGAACGGTGATGGTTCGACCATCTGCCAGATCAGCGCTCAGGGTGCGGTCGTCGACACGCACATCGGTGATCCGCTCACCCCGGTTAGATCGCGAAGTAGTCATTCCATGCCTCGACGAGGATCTGCTGGTGGGCTCGTATCATCCGCCGGATTTGGGTCAGCTCCCGCCATGCGGGGACTCGTTGGGTTCGTGACTGTAGAAGTATACGCGGTATGGACCGCTTCGCAGCACCGTTGGTCCGCCGCGCCCGTCGCTAGCGCGACGCAATGGTGACGCCAGCAGGGCCCAGACCTAGACTGCCGCTATGCCTCCAGTCGGTCTCTTTCCACGAGGTGGACCCCGTCCAACCACGAGCTCTGGTGAGCAAGCCCTCCACCGCGCGCTCTCCTTGCACCTACCTGATGGTTGGACGGCGTGGCACTCGATGCGGATCCGCATCGATCGGAAGTTCGAGGGCGAGGGCGACTTCATCGTGGCCATCCCGGATCGCGGGATCCTCGTGATCGAAGTGAAGAGCGGTGCTATCGAGATCCGTGATGGCTTGTGGCTGCAGAATAACCGCAAGATGGACAAGGCGCCGCGCGACCAAGCCCATCGGTACAAGAACGGGCTGATCGCCAGGCTCGAACCATTATGCAAGCGTGGCCGGCCCTGGATCGCCATTGCCTGCGCGTTCCCAGACACGCCCTTTTCATCGGAGCCCACCGAAGGGAGCGTCTCGGGAGCCGTGCTGGGTCAACAGGACCTGCCCTATCTCAACGAAGCCCTCACCGCGCTGGCAGAGCGCCTGTTCAAGAAGAGCGACCGCCCCCGAGACGGGCAGTGGATCGACGCCCTGCACTCGCTCTGGTGCGAAACATGGACGCCCAAGCTCTCGATGGGAGAGCGAACCAAGCTGCGTGAGCAGGAGTTGATCGCCCTCGACGCTGACCAGCTCGAGGTCCTGGATCATATCGATGAGTCCCCTCGCATGC
>JAUVCD010000405.1 GCA_030590865.1 Myxococcales bacterium
TCGGGCGACAACACCAAGCGTGCTTGGTCGGTCTTGGCGAAGAGCTAGCGAGTTGGCGACGGCCGCAGTGAAGCGGCTCGGCGAAGCCATCCGCTGTGCCCTCAGGCCGACCGACGGCCTCGTCCCTGGGCTGGTCTCCGATCTCACGCGAAGCTGGGCGGAGTCGCCGTGACTCGCTCACCAACGAGCTTGTGGACGACACAGCAGCTGCGAAACACCACGCCATTCGGTACTGGCCCGCGGTTCATCATTCGCGACAACGACGACAAGTTCGGTGGCGACGTCGATCGCGTCGCCAAGACGTGCGGCATCAGCGTCTTGCGCACCCCCGTGCGAGCACCGAAGGCGAATGCGACTTGGGAGCGTTATCTCGGCAGTGTGCGCCGAAAATGCCTGGACCATGTGACTATCCTCGGGAACAAGCACGCGCTCCGCGTTCTCAGAGAACACGTCGCCCATTTCAACAGCGGGCGGCCTCACCAAGGAATCGATCAGCGGGTTCCAACCGGGCTAGCTGCTCCCCAGAAGGCGCACTTGAATATGGACGTGGTCGGCCTCCCCATCCTTAGTGGCCTTCAACCGGTGGGCAGCATGACTCGCGGACGAGCGAAGTAGCCAGGACAGCCGAGATGACCTCGGAACCGCAAGTCCTGCAGTGATGTGCGCACGCCGTCACCGACCGCCAAGCTCACCGGCCATCTCCCGGCCCTGCCTCGACCTCACAGCAGGCAGCCGAGACTGGCGAATACCTGACTGAAGGCACGGTTCTCCCGGATCTGGTCCAGGTCGATGTGCATTTGGAAGCCGCGGTCCCGCAGCACTGACGCCGTCTGCTTCAGTCCGTGGAGCAGGGCTCCCTCGTACTGTGGCCACGTCTCGCGCACCAACGCGGCGTTGTAGCGCCGGTCCGGACGGGATCGTCGGGGAAGACCCAAACGCTTCTCGAGGTGCTTTCGCGCCAACCTGAGTGCGCGGTCGACTTGTTCGCGCACTACGGTGGGGCGCAGCGGGTAGCCGAAGTATCGAGTGGTCGGTAGCCGAAACAGCGACCGGTGGAACCCCAGCGCGTAGCGTCGGTAGAAGCCGTTTCGAGCCCGCGTTGCGTGCGGCAGCGCGAGCATTGCGCGCACCACGCGCGGGTCAGCGAGCGGGAATCGATGGCGCTGGCTTCCTGCTTCGAATGACTTCTTGTTGAAGTACTGACGCTGCTGAAGATCGATGTACTCGCACCATGACGACCCGGCGGGAACGGTTCGACCCCGGTAGAGCGACAGGAGTCGTTCGGCGGGCGCGTACCGGCCGCGAACCAAGTCCCGCTTGGCGGCACAGCCGTAGGACTCGGCGTATCGCTCCACCGATTGGTCGAGCGAGGCGTCCGGCGCAATCCACATTCCGCTCAGCAACCGGTCGCCCAGAAACCCCGACCAGAGGGTGGCGTTGTCCGGCAGGTCCTGCTGGCAGAGCTGGGTGACCTTCTGGGTGTAGTAGTGAGCGAAGAGGTTGTAGGTCGGCGCGCTCTGAACATCGAATGAACGCGCGTAGGCTTCGAACTCCTCACGGTCGAAGTCGACTTCGTGAAAGCCGCGCCGGACGTGACGGACCCCCGCCGCCGCGGCCACTGCGGGCGCGAGCTCGTAGTCCAGGTGGCCCTTGAACCCGTAGGTGTAGCAATGGATATTCCTGGGGGCGGTGACCTGGAGCAGCAACGAGAGCACGAGCCGCGAATCTAGTCCGCCGGAGAGCGGGACGACGCAGTCCGTGTCAGTGCCGAGCAGTTTCGCGAACGTCTCGAGTAGAACCGCGTGGATGCGCGCGATGTCTGTGGGCTCGCCGGCATCACCTGGTGGCAGCTCGAAGTCGATGAGCGTCTCTTCGCTCAGCCCTTCTCGCAGGGGAAACCCAAACCAGATCAGGTCGTAGATTTGCGTGCGCCCACTGCTGGTGGGCGCGGGGGGATCCATCGCTGACATGGAGTGCGTCAGTTTATCCTGCCGTTGTGCGCTAGAACAGCCCGGTGAGTGTCAAGGTAGATGCCGCATAGAATGCTCACGCCGCTTTGTTGGTCTGTCTCCTTTTTAGCCGGGTGTCCGGCGTCGGGTTGAGCACGACGTCAATGGGCGCGTTCCCTCGGACGGCATGCTATCGGCCGGTCGGTCGCTGAGCCGATCCGGCAGCGGGCAGTCGCTCCTCGCCGGCGTCCTGGCGATCGTCGTGATCCGCGTTGACCAGTGGCTGAGGACAACGCATCGGTCCCTCGCGGGAGTGGTCGTCGCTTTCTCGCATGCAGACTCGCCCGGCCAGGCGGGCACGCTCACCCCGTTCGAGCTCTCGGGGGCAGGGCAGTTTGCGTGACACCGAATGTTGCTGTCCATCGACCCAGTAGACGATGCAACGGCCTGAGGTGTTGGCCAGGTAGTAGGTGCGGCTCGGTCGGCGAGCTCCGACGAATTGGGATGGGATGGCGGCGTCGGGTTGGGGCGAGGGGGGGGGCTGACGCTCGCTGGTCTCACAGCCGACGGCAACCAGCAGTGCGATGAGAGGTGCCGTCCGCGAGCCTGTCATGGGTCTCATACGGCGGCGGGCCAGATGAGCATTGAGACCTTCGTCAGCACGAAGTCGCTGATGAGGATCGTGATGGAGATGGCGACCACGCTGCGGGTTGTCGAGTTGCCCACGCCTTCGGTGCCTCCTCGGGTAATCAATCCGAAATGACAGCCGAGGATGGCGGCAATGGCACCGAAGAAAGGCGTCTTGAACATGCCGCTGAAGTAGTCAGAGAAGCGGACCGACTCGAGTGCCGTCTGCAAGAAGAACGACGAGGGCAGGCCGAACTCGACGGAGGTGATGAACATGGCGCCGGCGAAGCCGAGCACCAGCGCGAAGGCCGCCAAGATCGGCATGGCCACGATGCAAGCCAACAATCGGGGAAGGACCAGCTTCTTGATCGGATCGGCTCCCAGGGCGCGGATGGCGTCGATCTGCTCGGTGACCGCCATCGAGCCGAGCTCGGCCGTGATGCCTGAGCCGATGCGTGCGCCGACGACGAGGGCGGTTAGTGCCGGCGCCAGCTCGCGGGCAAAGCTCAGCCCAACGATGCGGCCGGTGTACTCCATGCCCCCGAACTTCTGCAGGCCATAAGCAAACTGGGTTGCCATGACCAGTCCAGTGAAGAGCGCCACGACCGCGGCGATGCCGAGGGACCGAACGCCCAACATCTCGAGCTGATGCAGCGTGGCCCGGATCTCCAAGGGGCGCTGGAAGAGAGCCACGAAGGTCTGTTGGATGAGCTTGCTCACCTGCCCGAGGTGAACCAGAAAGGTGGACGCCCGCTTGATGTACGCCTGCCACCGGCCCGGCGGCTTGGGGACGAATGAATAGCGGCTCGACCTCGGAGGCGGCGCGATTTTGCGACTGTCAATCGCCACTTTGATTCACCGTAGCGAACCCGCGCACGAGCACAGCGAAGGTGTCGCGGCCTGCAGCGAAGCTAGCACTGGGGGCGAGGTAGAGCAGATCGTAGACACAGCCGTCCTTCTTCAGCACCCACACGTCGTAGCTCATCGCCACCCCGTCGAGCTTGGCGTCGAGCACCGTGTGCATGGCCTCCCGGCCGTCGAAGGGCACCACCTCTTGGGTTCTGATTTCCCGCTCGGTGAACTGGAGGAACAGGTGTTGGGTCAGCGAGACGAGCGGTGCGTCGTCTCCATCTAGGCCGCAGCGACCATGGAGCATCACGGTTCCGTGGTTGGCCTCGTCTCGAAAAGCGAGCGCGGCCTCGGAGGCGTCGAGGCGGCTCCACTCTGTTGGGATCGGCGGAATCTGGAAGGCAAACCCCTCGCCTCGGTACAGTGATCCATCAAAGGCGGTGGCGCTGCAGCTGGTCGCGACCCACAAAAAAGCCAGCCCGCACACCAGACGGAGTGCCTTCACTGGCCCCGCGCGGGTGTGAGTAAGAGTCGCACATGGGCGTGCAAATGGAGCGGCCATCGCCTTTCACGGCAGGCTAGTACACGTTGGC
Organism: Myxococcales bacterium; assembly: GCA_030590865.1. Taxonomy (GTDB): domain Bacteria; phylum Myxococcota_A; class Polyangia; order Polyangiales; family Polyangiaceae; genus JAPYTK01. The sequence continues at coordinate 4,019 of JAUVCD010000405.1, forward strand.
TACAGGCGATATGCTGAGATCGTTGCTAGGTGTGCTGTATGCCCAGGCGTTCTGGGTTTCGTGCACCCTGCGGAGGACTGCATGCGCAAACGCAGCTTCATTGGTCTGCTCGCCTTGGTTCTGTGTGCCGCTGCCTGTACCGGCGATGAGCTCAGCTGGGATGAGGTGGTGGGCTCCCAAGCTGACGAGATCGTCAACGGCTCGCTCGACACCGTTCATCAGGCGGCGGTTGCCTACCTTCACGGCAGCAAATGCAGCGCTACCATCATCTACCTGTCGGGAAGCACAGGCTATGCACTGACCGCCGGTCATTGCATTGGCGGCGCCCTGGGCACCATCCGCCAAGGGAATAACCACGCCAACGGTCAATTCGACGTGGAATATCCGGTGGTGGCGGCGGTCGCCCACCCCGAATACAGCGGTACACCCACCGCGGGTCACTCGAAGCTCTACGACTTCGGGATCTTGCGTTTCTCTGGCGCTACCGGCTCCACGCCGGTGATGCCGGCGCTCAGCCCGGGGCAAGACAACCTGTCCCAAGGCACTCAGCTCGATTTGGTTGGCTACGGCAACACCGAGGTTGGCTCGACCACCCTTCGCCGCCACGTGGTCAAACCCATCTCCTATGAATCTGACCTGCGGCTGGCGTTCAACCAACAGACTAGCGGCATGTGCTCTGGCGATAGCGGCGGACCGGTCATCCACAACAACGGCCAGGAACGGGTCGCCGGGGTGAACTCCTACATATCCGGACCGGTGGTCAACCAATGTGTCGGCAACAACTTCACCGGCACGGCGGTGCGGGTTTCGGCGGTCTACGACACCTTCATCATGCCGGTCATCAACAGCACGGCCTACGGGCCACAGACTTGTGACCAGTGCGAGGAAGCCCACATCTACGCCGGTGATTGCACGCCCTACCTGGAGGGCTGTTGGAACAACGCTGCCTGCTCGGACTACCTCGACTGCGTCAACGGCTGCACCACCCAGTCCTGCGTCACCCAGTGCAAGATCGTCCACGCGACGGGCTACCAGACCTACATGCAGATCTACACCTGCGTCTGCGACACCGCCTGCAGCGCCGAGTGTGCTGGCGATCCGTTGTGTGAGCCGCCCCCTCCCTGCGGCTTCACATCGTCCAACGCTGCTTGCCAAACTTGCTGGGAGCAGAATTGCTGCGCTGAGGGCAACGCCTGTGCGGCTGACTCTTATTGCGTGGATTGCATCACGTCCATCACCCCTGAGAGCGGCTGTGGCAGCGATCCTGAGGCGGTGGCCTTCAACGGTTGCATCAAGGCCAACTGTGCCGATCCCTGCAACCTCTCCACCGGGGGTGGTGGCGCTGGTGCCGGTGGTGAGGGCGGCGGTGGCGTTGGGGGTAGCGGTGCCGATATCCCGACGGGGGGTCAGGGCGGTGGCGTTTCGACCAGCGGCGAGGGCGGTGGCTCGAGCTCTGGTGGGACCGACTCCCTGGTGGTTGATCAGGGGGGCTGTGGTTGCACGACGCCGGGCCATCGGGGTCTCGGCAGCTCGCTGTGGCTCTTGGCCCTCGGCCTGGCCGCGGCTGCGGCCCGCCGCCGGTCCAGCTAGACATGAAGGGGGGTGCTGGGGGCCCCGGAGCTTCACAAACCCGACGGCGCCCTAGTAGACGAGTCGCCACTGACGACCTACATTGATCCTGTGCCGGACCTGTATTCAGTGTTGGGCGTGACCCGTACCGCATCCGGGCAAGAGGTGAAGAAGGCGTACCGCAAGCTCGCCAGCAAGCTTCATCCAGACAAGAACCCCGGCAAGGCGAACGACAAGCGCTTCAAAGAGGTCACCGGAGCTTACGAAGTGCTCGGTGATGACAAGAAGCGTGCGCTCTACGATGAGTTCGGCGACATCAGTCTCCAGTCGGGCTTCGATCCGCGGCGCGCCCGTGGGGCGCGCAACTTCGGTGGCTTTGGTGGCGGCGGCCAGAACGTCAACTTTGACCTCGGGGATATCTTCGGTGGCGGCGGTGGCGGTGGCGGCGGTTTCGGCGACATGCTCGGCGACATGTTCCGACGCTCTGGTGGTGCTGGCGGCAGGCCGCGTGCTCAGGCCGGTCAGGACGTTGCCTCGACGATCAACATCAGCTTCGCCGATGCGGTCGTAGGGTCCACGCTCAAGCTAGCTCGGGCCGATGGTGGCGAGCCCATCCAGGTGCGCATCCCGCCAGGTGCAGAGAACCAGAGTCGCGTGCGGGTTCCCGGCAAGGGCAGTCCTGGGCACATGGGTGGTCCAGCAGGCGATTTGCTGCTTACCCTTCGGGTCGAGGCCCACCCCCACTTCACCCGTGACGGCGACGATCTACATATCGAGTTGCCCATCGGTCTCGGCGAGGCCTATCACGGGGCCCAGATCAAAGTGCCCACTCCCCATGGTGATGTGAAGCTCACCGTTCCCAATGGGGTACAAAGCGGGCGCAAGCTGCGGTTACGGGGCAAGGGTGTCCGGCGCAAGAATGGGCGCACGGGTGATCTCTACGTCCGCCTGCTGGTCATGGTGTCGACCGATGAGGGCCCAGAGGTCGAGCAGGCCATCGAAGCCTTGGATCTGGACGGCCCCGGCCTCCGGGAAAAGCTGACGTTCTGAGCGAGGGGCGGGGCTGCCGCAATGGGTGCTCAGCCCTTGGTGGCGAGCTGGGCCGCACGGATGGCCGCCAGGCGCCGCCGAGCCGCCTGGCGCGCGGTGCTCGGAATGGACGCTCCATCGGTGTCCGCCTCGATGGGGGCGCCCGCGGTGCACCAGAAGTTACCGGCCATCGCAGTGATCAGCTCGTCGGCGAGCACGAAGCCTGCCTCGCCGCCTGGGCACAGGTACCCGACGGCGCCGCCCCAGAGCTGACGGCTGTTGTCCTCGAGTCGCCGGATGAGCTTGTTCGCCATGGCTCGCGGCGTTCCGGTGGTGCTCTGGTGAGGTAGCGCCTCGCCGAGAGCTTCGGCCATGGTTGGGCCGTCGCCACGGCGCCGGATATGGAGCGGTGTGTCGCTGAGACCGGCGACCTGTGCCTCCGGTGCGCCTGGTGCTTGGCCGAAGTCGACGAAGTAGCCATGGGCCGCCTGGCTCAACGAGCGGAGGGCACGATAGGCATCAAAAGCGCTCGTATCACCGCAAGGCACCACCAGCGTCTGCGCCAAGATCAGCGAGTCGACCTCGTCTTCCACGTAGGGCTTGGCTCGGGCCGCTTTGGCGGCGAGCTTCTCGTCCGTCAAGATGGCGTGCAGATCTTCGGGCTCGGCATCTTCGTCAGGTGCAGCGAGGGGAGCGATTTCGGGGCCATTGCTCAGCTCCCAGATGCACCGCTCGACCAGATTTCCCTTGGTCGGACCGGCAACGATGACCTCGTCGCTCTGGTGATCGAACACCACGACCGTCGCGCCGAGGACGAAATGGGCTGTCGGTCCCTCGTCATCGCAGAGGCCCACGCCGAGCCGCAGGCTCGCGCTGCCGCTGCTCAGGTAGCCCACCATGCCGGTCGCCATGGCCTCAGCGAAGGTCTCAGGCGGGGTGGCCTTTTCGAGGTCTCCCGCCGCCCCGGCGATGGCGTCCACTCCTGGGGGCATCAACTCCATGCGCCGCACCCGGTAGCCCACCACCGAGTAGCGCCCCTCCGGTGTCTCCGGCGCTCGGGACTCGAGCAAGAAGGAGCCGCGCCCAGGAGTATAGGTGCGCAGCTTGGCGTAGGCGGTGAAGGCATCCACGCCCGGATGGTCGATGGTCTTGACGGTGATCTCGGCTGGGTCGGTCATGATCAATAGTTGCCGAACAGATCGCGCACCTTGACCCCGAGACCGACCGAGATCTTGTAGAGCGAGGAGATGGACGCTGACGTCTCGGCTCGTTCAATCTGGGATAGCAGAGAGACGCTCAGCCCGGTGCGTCGCGCCATTTGTTTCAGCGTCAGGCTCTTCTCTTTGCGGTAGGTGCGGATGGTGTCGCCGATGACCTTGTGGAGCTCTTCTTCAGGAGTGAGCGACAGGCCTTTCTTGCGCATGACCCGGGCGATCACCGCCCGGAACTCGTCCACGTTGAAGGGCTTCTTGATGTAGTCGACCGCGTCGAGCTTCATCGAGGCAACTGCTGTGTCGAGGTTTGGGTAGCCCGTGAAGATCACGACGGCGATGTCCTTGTCGTGCTTGCGGATCTCTCGCAGCACATCGATGCCGTCACGTTTCGGCATCATCAGATCGAGGATCACCAGGTGGTAGTCGTTCTTCTTGAGCTCCGGGGTCACTCCCGTTGGATCGCTCAGCGTCTTGACCTGATAGCCGTCACGCTCCAACAGCGTCTGCATGTAGTCACAGATGGCGCGATCGTCATCGACGATCAGAATGCGCATCGGGGGGAGCTCGATGGCCACGGTCACCTCTTCTCAAGAGCGAGCCAGCGTCGTTCCACGAGGAACGACACACAACGCTGGAAGGACTGAATTTCGGTGTCGCTGGAATTAGACGACAGGCCCGATTCTAGTGTGGCTGTAACTCATTGCAAGAATTTCAAGCGCTTAAATAACTCGCAATGGTCCGCGACCAACCCTGAGGCTGCGTTCCAGCAGGGGCGCATGTGCCCCCTGTTGCACCAGGGGGCCGCTGGCAGCGCGGGACTACTTGTCCTT
>JAUVCD010000392.1 GCA_030590865.1 Myxococcales bacterium
CCGGGCCTCCTGCGAGCGAAGGTCGGCGGCTTCCAGAAGGTCAGCGACCAGGGGGCGGACGAAGCTCATTGTGCCACGTCGAGTACGACGACTTGCGGGCCGCTCCCAAGCGTATCCACCGTAACGGTCTGATCGCCGGTCACTTGGGATTCGTTCGACCAAGCGCTTTGGGCAAAGTCCACCCAGGCGAGACGGAAGGTCGCTGGGCTTCCGGAGAGATCGATAGTGACCGAGCCTCCATCGGTGAAATAGAGCACGTAGAGCTCGCCAGGCTTGGCCGCCAGATAGGCCTCGTCCGTGTCGCGCTGACCCAGCAGTTCGTTGTGCGGAGCTAGGTCCCAGAAGCGCGCCCGCTCTTCGACCAGGCGCACCGCCTGGAGGTGTGGCCCGGCGTCATTGCTCAGCCCGATTCCAGCGGGGGGTCGATGAAATCGGCTGGAGGCCAACCCGCCGAGCAGGTTTCGCCAGAACCGCTCGATGGCGTCCGCGGTGTCGCCATAAGAAGCACCGTCCGCCCCGTAGATCTTCACATTGTTGATAGGCCAAGGCGCGGGATCGAGGATCTGGCGCACCTCCAAGACACGATCCCAATGCAGCTCGCCGACCTGGTGGGTGTTCTGGGAGATGTCGGCAAACGAATAGAGCTCGGGATGATCATAGGTATTGTAATGAACCGTCGACGTCACATCGTGGTTGTCCCACATCTCGGTGGTATGCACGACGACGTTGGCGGCCTGCGCGCCTTGCTTGATCCAGGTCGACCAATAGGCGCCCCAAGCTGGGTCGCCACTCGTCTCGTTGTCCATCGTGTACAGCACGTGACCGTAAGTCAGGCTATAGGACAACATCTTGTCGACCACGGCCTCTTGGTGCTGACGGACGACTTGATTGTCTTCTAAGTCCGGAACGGTTTTGAAGAAGGGCTGCTCATTCTGGCCGGGGTGATTGGGGTAGTCCGCCGCTAGCCCCGACTCGCCTTGGGTGTAGTTGACGTTGTTGATTGGATTGTACGGGCTGGTCTCCCAGGGATCGCGGGAGTAGTCGAAGCGGTCCCAGACTTCGATCTGCACCACGATGCTCCGCTCGGCAGTCCACGACAGGAAGTCGTCGAAGCGCGTCCAGTAAGCGTCGTTCCACTGATCCAAATCGTAGGTCCCGGCAGACACCTCCGCGAAAGGGTGCATGTCGCCGTCATCGCGACTGCTCATGGTGTTGCGCACATAGTTACCCCCAGCCGCCGCAATGTCTTCGAGGTGGGTTTCGAGATCGTCGATCTGGAACAGGTTGTCTTGATCACTGCCGCCAACGAGCAGCACCAGGCTCCCGTTCATCTCCCAGTACCAGGGATTATCACCGCTCGGCTGGATCGGTGAGCCTCCGCCGACGCCACCGGCGCCCGCAGCTCCGCCCATGCCAACACCGCCGGTGCCGCCGCCACCGCCACTACTGGTCGTGCCGCCGCCACCAGTCGGCGAAGGGTCTTCCGTATCACCGTCACAGCCAACGACGGCAGCGATGGTCGTGATCGAGACACCAAGTAGGAACGGGCGCCAAAATCTCATGATCCAACAATGCTCCACAGCTCACTGGGCAGGTTATCCCAACGTGAGGATAGGCACTACAGGCAGCCGATTCAGCGGTCGTCTGGCGGAAGGCGCAGACCGGTGTCGTCGAGCTGTCGCGAGCATGGATGGGTGGAGGCCTCAGTGGAGGCCTCAGCGACTGGCTACCGTTTCCGTGCTGGCGTATCCTCAACGCAACGCACCGATGGCCAGTATCCAAGCAGGAACCGTCCTCGCAGAGAGGTATCGCCTCGAGCACGAGCTCGGTCGTGGGGGGATGGGTGAGGTCTGGGCTGGGCAAGACCAAAAACTGCGAAGGCCAGTGGCCATCAAGGTGATGTCGGCACGGATTGCCGAATCCGAGTCGGCACTTCAGCGTTTCGAGCGGGAGGCTATGGCGGTGGCGCGGCTGCGCAGCCCCTACATCGTCCAAGTGCACGACTACGGCGTGGACGAGGACCGTCCGTTCATCGTGATGGAGCTGGTCGAGGGCGAGGACTTGAAGGCCATGCTGGCGCGGGAGAAACGACTCTCCATCGAGGACACCGCCCGAATAGTCGTCCAGGTGGCCAAGGCACTTCATGCGGCACATCAGGCGGGGATCGTTCACCGGGATCTGAAGCCTGGAAATATCTTCTTGGCCCATGAGCACGACGAGGTGACCGCCCGAGTGTTCGACTTCGGTGTCGCCAAGGCAATGACCGACCTCGGCGAAGGCACCGATAGCGACATGACCGGTGAGGGCCAGCTGCTGGGAACCCCACGCTACATGAGCCCCGAACAGGCTCATGGCGCCAAGCGCGTAGATCACCGCTCCGACCTCTGGGCCCTGGCCGTCATCGCCTATTCCTGCGTCACCGGCCGGCCGCCGTTTGTGGGCGCCGGCACCGGCGAGCTGCTCGTTAAGATCTGCACCGAACGGGCGATAGCGCCGAGCACGCTCATCGGGCACCTGCCTCCCGAGGTGGATGCGTTCTTCGAGGAGGCACTCGCCAGAGATCCTGACGAGCGGTTCCAGAGCGCCCGCGAGCTGGCCAGCCAATTCGCACAGCTCACCGATCAGAGCGTCTCCACCTTCGGGCTCAACGTGTCCGCGCCTACGCCGAGCTGGTCAGGCTCGGCAGTAGGGGCGCCGCCCTCCGATCCGAGCGCCTCGGCGCTCACCCCGCCCCCGGATCTCAACCCGCCAGCGCTGGCACATCCCTCAGATCGAAGCGCGGTGACGAGGGCCGAAGGACCGCATGGCGATACTGGCGCCCTCGAGGCATCCCAAGGGACCCATGGTGTAGTCCCGGCACCGATGGCGACGGGGCAAGGCAGCCCAGAGGAGGGCACGCTCGGACCGGCGACCAGGACCGTCGCAGGTCCGGGCTCATGGCTTCGCTCGCGCCCAGGACTGCTGGTAGCCACGCTGACCGGGGCGCTGCTCGTCGGGGGTGCGGTCTGGATGGTGATGCGCGGAGATGGAACAAGCGAGACGGCGCCCACGTCTGCTCAGGCCAAGGAAGACGCCCCCCCGACTGAACAACCGACGGCCCCGGCGAAAGACGAGAAAGCAACGGGCCAGAACGACGCCGCTGCACCGCCGACGAGCGACGCCTCGGCCGACAAGTCTGCCAAGGCCCCGGACGACTCGAGCGAGCCCGGCAAGGTCGGCAAGAAGCCACCGACAGCAAAGCCGGCGGCCAAGCCAAAGGACTCGGCCACCCCACCGCCCCCGCCGCCTGCCCAACCCACCAAGTCGAAAGACGGGCTCGATCTATTCAACAAGCGCTGGTAGCGCAGCCAGGCTACCAGGCGCCCTGCAACAGCACCGCTGGCCCCGACTGAGCTACCGTCGGTAGCACCTGGAGGTACGGCGCTGCGCTTTTCTGACCCTCGCCATCGCCCGAGGGCGCCGTGAGCCACAACACCAAGCCGCCGACGAGCAAGGCACCGCCGGCTACGAAGCCTATGGTCGAGACGGTGCCCGCGGTCTTCGCCTCGTCGTTGATGGCAATGCCCGCTGCGGTGCACTTGGTCTCATCTGGACAAAGCTCGTCGACCTCGTTCTTCTTCGACATGGCGATCAGCCCGAAGGCAGATCCGACACCGATACCGGCCAGGCCCAGGCCGCCCATCACCAGCCCGATGGTGCCACGCACTGCCCCGCCGTCGCCATCCTCGGCACCTGAGGAACCGGTCACCGATAAGTGAGACCCAGCGCCGGGCTCTCCTGAGCCATCGGTCGGAGCCGCGGCCAGCGCCGGGACCGTCACGGTAACCTGAGCGCCCTCCTTGGCGATCACCACCTGTTTGCTCCAACTGCGCCGGCCCGCCGCGCTTGCCTCGATAGTGTAGCGACCTGGATCGATCGGAATGGCGGTGCCCCACTGAGCCCGGCCCACGTCGGCTCCTCCCCGGCGAATGACCAATCCCGGTGCTGGATCTACCGGCTCGATACGAAGCTTGGCCAGACGCGGTTCCAGCTTTGTTGCGCGATCGCGAGCCATTGCGGCGCGCTCTGGCTGACCGGCCATCTCGGTGGCGGCGGCCACCTCCAAGAAATGGGTCCAGCCGCTCGCCAACTTCCCGACCCGCTCGAAGCAATCCGCCAGGTTGAAGCGCGTGCCGACACCTGGGTCGAGGCGCAGGCTCTCCTCGAACTTGGCGCAGGCCTGCTGGGTCGCCCCTTGGTCGCGCAGCTCGACGGCCTCGTCGAACAGAGCCTGTGCAGCAGCCCGATCCCGCTGGCCGTCCTGAGCGTCTACGCTGTGGCTGGACAGCAGCACCGCAGCCGTGAGCATCATCATCGACGCCAGTCGCCTCACGGGTCGCATCGCCAACGAGCTTAGCACGTCCCGTTCAGCAACTGCGCCTGACCGCTGGCACGCAGGCGCCTGACCTCGGACTCGGTTTGTCGCTTCCAGTTCCGGTACTCGGACGGTGCCACGCCAAGGTGGTGCACTTCCTTGGGCAGCGGCCGCTCAGAGCTGGACGGTCGCCGGCGGTCCCGATAGGTTTCATGAGGTGAAGATGGTGCGAGGGTTGTCCTGGGTGCTGGGTTTGACCTCGGCCAGCTGTGCGCTGCTCGCAGGCTGTAACCAGGTGCTCGGCATCGGCGATCCGCAGCTCGACACCACGATGGCCGGTGGCGCTGGCGGCACCGGCGGCACCGGCGGGGTTGGCGGTGTGACCACGACCGGCGGCGGCGGCTCAGGCGGCGAGCTGCCCCCCCCGTGCCATCCAGACGCACCCATCTGCAACCAGGTCGAGTCCGACTGCCTGGCTCTGGAGGACAACAGCGAGAAGGACGTCTACGGGCTGCGCATCCAGTCGCTGGACATATGGAAGCCCGACGCCTTTGCCACCGACCCCGAGTACACGGCGGTGATGCAGTCGCTCACCATGAATCTGCCAGAGTGCTATCTGCAGGGCGGTGGAACGATCAATTGGATCTTCGAACTCGACACCACCACGGACGTCGCCAGGCTCGGTGCCTCGAAGCCAATCGAAAACCTGTCCGACGGCTACACCTTCGTCGACGAAATCGTGGAGTTCGAACCAGGCATTCAATTCAACGTCGCACCTGCTTTTCTCAGTGCCACCGTTGATGACCAGGGCACGATCGACGCGAGCGTCGCCGAGTCGATCGTCATGCCGATCTACCTCGATCAAGCAGCGAGCATGTTCATCCTGTTGCCGATCCGCAAGGCGCGCATCTACGACGCCACGATCTCCGCCGACCGAAACTGCATCGGCACCCACAACGCCGAGGGGCTCATCCTACAAGACGGCTGCCTTCCCGACTTCACCAACGGCCCCAAGGCGTTCCTCCATGATGCCAAGCTCGATGGCTACATCCTTCTTGAAGAAGCCGACGACGTCATCGTGGAGATCTTCGGGCTCAATCGCTCGTTGTGCGTGATCCTGGCACAGGACTCGGCCGAGTACAGCGACATGGGCGACCCCGAGCACTGCAATCTCTTGAACAACGAAATCAAGTTCCCAGGGGACTGGTGCTCAACCACCAACTCGGGGGCAACGCCGAGCTGCCACGACGCGGTCTACCTGGGCGCCGCTTTCGCTGCGAGCGGGGTGAAGGTCAACCCGTAACGCCATGACGACTGGGGTCGATCAGCCCTGGCGAGACGCAGTGCCACTGGATCGCAGAGTGTCCATGACGAGGCACCCACTCGCGGCCCATTTCTCGCGCCTTGTCGGTCGAAAGGGCGATCCCTTTGGTTGGCGCGGACCTTGCTATCACTCGACCCATGACCAGCCGCACCATGCTCATCGCCGTTTGCTTCGGATTGGCCCTCGCCGCCTGCGCGTCGGAAGACAGCACCGAGTCTGCGAGCGACTACTCCACCCAAACCAACTATGACGCCACCTGGTTCCCCCAGAGCGAGAGCGATTGGGATGTGGTGCCGGTGGTACAGACCTTCCAGGCACAAACCCCTAGCTGGGCCGCCGAGTGGATCGAAGACTCGTCCTGGGATGCGCTCCGCAGCGGCGTGTCAGTCTCCTACACACAGGAGGTCGAAGAGGTCTTCGGCCAGGGCTCCAAGAAGATGTCGGTCCACATCACCCGGCTGGTCGTCGACCTGCCCTACGCCGACTTCGTTGCGCAACTGCCGGTCGAGGATTGGGGCATCAACCTCGCTCACTACCTCGGCGGCCAGGTAAAGGTCTACGACCAGGACGCTCAAGGGCGCACCACCCGTCAGCTCGAGCGCATGGTCCTCAGCTCCATGCCCTGCGACTTCAACAGCACGCTCACCAACAACGACATGACCAAGGTCGAGGTGATCGAATATGGCGACAACTGGGGCACCGTCTACTGGCGGGTGATGCACTCGGACAACAACTCCACCGAGACCGACGTCGGCAGCGTCGACTTCTGGGGTGTCGACGAAGAGCACACGGTCATCACCTTCCATTCGGCCCACCGCCTCAACGCTCTGGGCGGCATCCACATCCCCAGCGCCGTCCTGATGCCGGCGCTGGAAAAGACCTTCCTCGACCACGCACGCCACTACGCCGAACTGGTCAGCGGCTAGTCCAAGCTCGGTCCGGCCTCACGCCGCCTCCGCTCAACCCAGCAAGGCGAGCGCCGCTGCGGCCGCAGCTGGCGCGCTCAACGGCACCACCCAACCCAGGATCAGGGCGTTCGCGGTAGCGATGCGATCACCCAACTCGAGGGTCAAAGCCTGTCGGGTGCCCGCGACCAGCGCCACCTCCTGGTCACCGCAATCGCCTCGGTATGCGTTGCTGTGACGCTCGCTCGAGTCGGTCAGCAACACCGGGCCCGGCTCGACCTGCCACAGGGAACGCCGAGGCGCCCAGTCACCTTCGACCTCGAGCCACCCGTTACTGCGCAGCAGCCCAGCGCGAGCCGCAACCAGCTTCGCCAGCCCACGGCTCAGGCGGAAGCGCCACGCCAGCATCAGCAAGGCCCCGAAAACGGCCACAGCTGCCAAGACGCCAAAGCTGCGGGGTACGTGCATGCGGGCCGCGGTGGCGGCAGTCGGCACCGTCCAGACCCCCGCCGCCAGGTCATCAGCGGCCACAGCGATCATGTGGCCGTCCGCCATCAGGATGAACTCGCTGCGCGGGTCGCTGTGGAGCAACTCGACGGTGGCGTCTTGGGGGAAGGTAGGACCAATCACCCGCACGGCCGCAGCGTGACCCACGTAGGCGAAGCAGCGATTGCCGATGCAGCAGCGGCCCAAAGAGAACGAACTCGCCACCAGGTCGGCTTCGTCGGGGCGCTGCTCGAAGAAGCGGCCGTCGCCGAGCAGAGCCGGCTGCATGACCGCAACGCGGCTAGGTGTGGAACCCACCGCCGAAAACACACCGACCCTATCGAGCCACGCCTGACCGGCCAACAACAGGGAGCCGACCAAGGCCAGCAGCGCACCGGTGCTCAACACCCGGTCAGAGCGACGTCGCTGCCCATTGGACAGTAGCCGGGCCAGCGCGCCAACCCCGACGAAGCACGGAATGGCCAGGGCCACAGCGCCTGCGATGCGCGGGGGGCTCAAGGTGGATCGGAGGGCCGAATCAGCGAACGCCTGGGACGCAGCCGATGCAAGCAGCGGCGCAAAACCCAGCATCGTCAAGCCAGCGACCAGGGAGCGCCGTTGGTCGATAATGAAGCCCAAGACGAAGCGCGCCGCCAGGAAGCCAGCGGTCAGCGCAGCCGCACTGAGCACCACGGATGTGATGGTGCCATGCCACTGGATGGACAGCACCGAGATGGCCGCGGCAACGCTCGCCAGCGCCGTGAGTAGGCCCAGACCCCAGCCGAGCCCCAGGGACGGACCGCGAGCAACAGGGAGATCGGCGCAGAAATCGGTCACCAGAGTATGGACGACCGTGGCGGCCCGTTTGTTCCAACTTATGGACCACCAGCCTGTTGGCGTGCCGCTCCTAGCGTGGTTCGGGCTCCTCCCAGGCGGCACAGGCGAAGGGCTCGTGCCCTTGCCCGTTGCGCCAGCGAGTCAGCCACCCGCCGGTCTCCACGTCGAGCTCGGCGGCCAGCTGCTGCTCTTTGAGCCAGGCGGTCGGACACTGGTCCGGATGGGCTAACGGGTCGCTGACGGCGTAGGCCGCACGCTGCCAGCTGAACAGCAGATCGAGCACCCGGCTGGCCGTCTCGCTGCGGTCATCGCGCAGCTTCTGCCGCAACCGCTCGATAGGCACTTCTTCTTGGGCAAAGAGCAGCCGATCGAGGCTCCAGGTCGTGCGGGCTTCGAGCCACAGACTGGCACCGCCGGAGCTGGTGATGCGGTTGGCGTCGTAGGAGGTGGGCGACAGGCTGTTGCTTTCGTCGATGAGACGGGTGGCGCGGAGCCGCACCTGGGGCAATAGCGCCGACCACCGCGCCCGACTGGCCAGATCATCGAGGCGCTCGCCCGCCGGGGCGGTGCCACCCACGCGCTGGGCCGCGAAAATGGCGGCCCGGGCATCCCTCGGGCGAATGAGCGGGAGGATTACAGGTTGCTCCCAAGGGGCCCGGGCCAAAATGTCTGAAGCCTGGTCGTCACCTGGTGGGTCCGCCAAGCCATCGTCCTCTGCCAAGCTCTTGTCGTCCGACGCGGCCACCTTTGCTTTGGTCGGCGCGACGAACCTGCTGGTCGGAACCGACACCACCAGACTGCCGGCAAGGTCTCGTCCCTCGGGCCGCCGCACCAACGATAGGGCCAAGCTCACCGTCGCGCGCCCCCGTCGCGCTCCAGCGAGGGGCAGCAAGGGTCGCGGAACGAGATCGCCGACCACCGGCTCCCGGCCGGCCAGGTCAGCCAGCGGGGGCTGAGACTCGGCGTGGCTGCTTGCGGATGGCGTCAGCACC
>JAUVCD010000978.1 GCA_030590865.1 Myxococcales bacterium
ACTCGGCGGGCATGGGCGGGGCAGGTGGCATCTGGGGCGCGGCCTGGACGACGGGTACCACGCCGGCGGGCGCTACCGGGCCATTGGGTGGCGGCGGAGCTCCGGATGGCAAAGTACGGGCGAAGGCTTCTGGCTTTGGAGTTTCGTCGAACCCGGCCTGGGCGGCGGGCTGTTCCGCGCTTGCCGGCTGGTGGTAGCCACCAGGCTGCTGGGCAGCCGGCGCTTGCGGATAGCCACCAGGCTGCGGCGGCGCAGCCTGGCCGGGGGCCGCTGCCCCAGAGGGGTCGAGCGCTTCGCCAGCCGCCGGTCCGAGCCCCAAATCGGTCGTGCTCACGTCTCCGCCTGCGACTGGCGCGACGGCCGGCTCCTGGGCGGGTAGCTGTTCCGGCTGGACCACCGGCTGGGGGGTAGGCGCCGCCGGTTGCGGCACTGCAGGCGGCTCGGCAGGGGGTGGCTCTAGCATCCCCATCCCGCCGATCATGGTTTTGTGGCGCGACCCGCTGGGCGCCCGCTGTGCGGTGGGAGTTGGGGCGCTCGTCCCGCTACTCGCGACGGGCGGACTGGCCGCCGCGGCAGGGGTCGCTGGCGTCGGAGCAGGTGCTGGGGCCGGAGCAGGTGCTGCCACCGGTTGTGCTGCGACGGGCGCTGCCGGCGGCACCGGTGTCGGGGTTCGCGGTGGCGCGGGTGCCTGAGCCTGGGGGGCAGCTGCTGCGGCACGTTCTGCCGTGGACGGATAGGCCTGGGTGGGTGGCTCGGGCTCCTCGACGGGCTCGTCGGGGATGACCTGAGCGTCCCTCAAGACTTGTTCGATCTTCGGTGCCTCGAAGGCGACGGTCGAGGATAGGTGCGAGCGACTCCCGGCGAGCTTCGGCGCAGCGACCGGCGCACGCTCCGGCTGCTCAGGCACGGCCCGGAAGCCCTGGGTGCCGCTGGGCTCACCACTCGACGCTGGTTGCTGTGCCGGGGGAGCCGTCTGTCCCGGCGGCTCAGCGGTAGCGGCCGCCGACTGCCCTGGCTGCTGGTGCTGGGCTTCGATGGCTTGCTCGACCGCCTGCTGGACCTGCGGCGCCTCGAAAGCGACGGTGGAGGACAGGTGTGACTTCCCCACTCGTCGCGGTCCTGCCGTACCGGTGGGCTGGGTATTGGGGGCGGGCTGAACCGGTGGCGCTGGCGCGACGGCCTCGAACGCCCGGGTGGCCGGTGGATGGTCGTGGGTCGCCTGTTGGGCGGCCGCTCGGTCCACTTCCTGTTGCACCTGGGGTGCTTCGAAAGCGACGGTGGCCTTCAGGTTGGCCTTCCCGCCTGATGGCGAGGCGGGCGTCTGTGATGGGGCGGCGACTTGTCCAGCCCGCAGCGTCTGGGGCGCCGGGTCCGGTGAGGCAGGACCCGCGGCCTGAGCGGGCGGTGCAGCGCCTTGTCCCGCAGCGATGGCCTGGTCCAACGCGTCTTGGGCCGAGTCGGACGCCTCGAAAGCGATGGTCGCCGACAGGGAGGCACTGCGTTGCTGGGTAGGTTGCGCCTGGGCCTGTTGTTGGAACGGTGCTGGGATGCCCCGGGGCGTCACAGGCGCTTGCTCCTCAGGTGTGGCAACCGGCGACGGCTGCACGGGCTCAGCCGCTGGTGGCGCTTGGGGGGGAGCCTGGGCGCCTTGTCCATGAGCCGCCAACGAGCCGCCCAAGAGAGTCTTGTGGATGGCTTTCCGCGGGCCGGCGGGAGCCGCGCCACCTAGCGGAGCCAGCCCTGGTCGCGGTCCCGGTCGCGGCGGTCCCGGTCGCCGCGGTGCGGGGTGGGCAGGTGCTGCCGGCGCGGTAGGCGGGTTGGCGTCCCCGCCCGGAGGGGCGGCGGGCTGCCCTGGTGATGCCTCGCCTGGGGAGTCGTTTGGTTGATCGCCCATCGCCGTGTGGGCCATCTTACGACGTTTCGCCTGCACTGCGCGAATTGCCGGCACTGCCGTTGCAGGGCCGCAGGCGGCGGGCGCTTCGCTCAGCCTCCCATTATCGACGTGGAGCAAAGTTGTCGAGTGGTTTACACTGCAGTCGCTGTGTCACGCCACCCCACCCGGTTCGTCCTGTTCTTCCTCCTGGTCATTGCCCTGGCGGCGGCCTGCGGGGGCCGCACGCTCAACGCCTGGCCTGGGGCCGACGGAAGTGGCGGTCAAGGCGCGGTCGGCGATGGTGGTGACATCACCGGCGGCGGTGGCATCGGAGGCGGTGGGGCTAGCAGCGGGACCGGTGGGACCGGTGGTACGGCTGGCACCGGCGGCACGGCCGGCACCGGCGGCACCTCGCCGCTGGATTGCATCGGCTGCATCATCATGAACTGCCCAGAGACGCTCGACTGCGTCACGGATCCGGCCTGCCTCCAAGGCGTCGCCTGCTCCGTCACCCAGTGTCTCAGCGGTGGCCAACCTGACATGATGTGCGTGGTGGGTTGTTTCGACGGGGACATGGACGCTGCGCTCAATGCCCTCGCGACGCTCACCTGTATCTTCGGTGATTGCGCCGACCAGTGCGGCGGCATGCTGCCGTTCTAGTCCTGGCCCACAAGAGGCGCTCCGGTCTCGCGCGCCCCTGGCGGGGCGAAGGGCGCGCGAGCCCGTCGC
>JAUVCD010000610.1 GCA_030590865.1 Myxococcales bacterium
AGGGCTCTCTGTTCTCGTAGCGACCGGTTGCTCCGACCGCGCTCCTGTCGGCCATGGGCGTTGCGAGAACGAATCCGCATGGTTCGAAGGCGCTGCGGATGCAGGGCCGTGGTTTCCACTCGGAACTTCCGAGGCCGCACCCAGAGAGAGCCGAATTCAAGGTTCGGCAAGCGGCGTCGGTGTGAGCCCTGCCGGCGGCGGGGAGCCGGTCCTGGCTATCGACGAGGCCGACAACATCGTGATGGGGTGGATGACGGGAGAGCAGAACGGGTACTTCGAGATCGACGACCACGTGATCATTCGCCGCTGGGACGGGTCCCGTTGGGAGCACCTGGGTTTCTGGGCTTCCGGCTTCACGAGTTCAGGAGGGTTCGGACTCGTGGCCGTAGCGGTCGCCAAGGGGAGGGTGCCAATCATCGCCTACGCCGACGACCAAACAATTGTGGTCCGCCGGTATGTCGACTCGGAGTGGCAAGAGCTGGCCGGTGCAGACACTGTGCTCCTGGAAACGGCGAGCCAGACGGGGCTGTCACTCGCGACGACTCCAAACGGCGACATCATCGTCGGGGGGGGCGGCGGAGTTCACCGTTGGAACAGCACGGGCTGGCAACAGCTCTCGAGCAACACGTTCTCCGATCAAACGGCGCTCGCGATCAGCAGCAACGGGGAAATCTTCCTGGCGCACACGACGGATGGAGAGCTTCATGTGAACCGCTGGGACGGAGCCTCGTGGGCGCCGGTGGGCGCGGTGGTTGGCGGCGCGCCGTCGGCTTGGGCTTCCGAGCCCGCACTTGTCATCACCGAAGACGGCACGCCTGTGGTGGCGTGGACACAGCAGAGTTCTGACTCGTCAAACATCCTGCTGCGCTACTGGACAGGCAGTGCGTGGGAGGAGTTGATGGGATCGGGGTCGGGGGATGGACTCACCCCAGGCACAGGAGGCCGGGAGCCATCACTGGTTCCCGGCGTCGGCGAGGCTTTCGTCCTTGCGTGGGAGAAGGGCCCCCCCACTGACCCGGAGGTTGGGGTGGTGGAATGGACGGGGAACGCATGGCGGGAGTTAGCGGGGATCATCCCTTCGTCGCAAGCGGTGTCAGGGCCGCGGTCAGCTCGACCCGCCCTTGCACGAGCCGCCGACGGAACACCGCATCTCGCATGGCAGTCCCGCCCGGCCGTGATGGGCGGATACATCTACCTGCGAAGCTGGACAGGAGCCTCTTGGGAGGAACTCCCCGGATCGGTCAGCGGCAATGGCCTCAGCGCAACACCTGGCCACTCAGCCTCACCCGTGCTTGCGGTCGACAATGACTGTGGGCTTGTTGCCAGCTGGAGTGAGCGGGCCAACGCGAGCGTGAGCAGCTTCAGCATCAACGCGAAACACTGGGATGGTGAAGATTGGCGGGGGATTGGTGCGTCAGCGGAACCTGGCGGCATCGATGGTCCTGGTGACTTCCGCTTGCCCAGACTTGCGGTCAGTCCTGCTGGCGTGCCGTTCACGGCCTGGTCCACAGAGAATGATGTGAGACTCTTGACCTGGAATGGATCGAACTGGACGCCGTTTGGCGGCGCTACCGTTGTGGGCCACCACACCGAATGGGGCCCCGTCGACCTCACCGTGACTCCCGAAGGGGACCCGGTGGTTGCCTGGGCCGACCCCACAACGGTAGTGCAGTGGTCAAACGGCGAGTGGATGCCACTAGCCGGCCTACCTGCCGACGGGCTCAGTGAGCCCTCGATCGCAACAACTTCGTCCGGCACGGTGGTCGCAGCGTGGCGCGCTAGGGGGAGCGTGGTTGCGTACCGCTACGTCGGTGACGCATGGGAATTGCTTGCAGGCGCTGGAACTGCTGGCGAACTGACCGATACAACCGCAGGCCGCTGGGCGCGAGGCCCCGCCTTGGCCATCGGCGGCGCTGACACCCCGACGATCGCGTTCACGGTCTACACACCACCGGAAGCAACGAGTTCGGATATCGAGGTTGCAGTGTGGGAGGGTGGCGAATGGAGAAGCCTCGGCAATCCTAGTCGCGACCCGGAGCCGAACGAACTCCCGTCATTCGCCGTGGCGCCATCGCTTGGAATCGATGTCGAATCGCGGCCAGTGGTCGCATGGAGCGACAGCTCCGGCCCGGATGGCTCGGAAATCTTTGTCGCGCGTTTTCAGGACAGAGAATGGGTATCACTCGATGGGTCCCGTGAGCGTGGGGGCATCTCTAACTCGGCGGGATGGTCCAGGTACCCAAGTCTTGTAGCCACGCCAGTGGTTTGCGTAGCTTGGCAAGACGCGGGCCCGGCTGCATACGAAATCATGTTGAGATGCCACCGATGAAGATTGGCACGACCGCGGTTCACCCAACTCTCAAAGGCCGAGAACCGATTGACATAATCGTGCTTATCAGTAAAAAAGCGCAATATTTTCAATGGCTTAAAATGCGCACAAGATTATCGCTCGAAACACGATCAGAGTTCCGGCCTGACCCCGAACGCCAGCGCCGGTCGCCTCGCATAGCTCAACGAACGGCCGAGGAAGACTCTCCCTAAGAGGGTCAAATGGGAGCGCTGCTACGCCGCGCTCTTAAGCCATGCAACGATGGCTTCACGCATAGCAGCATGAACAGTCAACCCTTTGGCCTTGGCCTGCTTCTCGACCAGCACCCAAATGGTGTCTGGAAAACGCACCGACCTGGGACGCGTACCACCAACCTCCAACAACTTCTTCGGCCGGCCACGACCTACCTGAACCACAAGCCCTTGCTTTGCGATACGCGCTGCGTAGGGATTCTTCCTGGTTCGAGCCTTGGTGAAGTCAATCTCCGGGATCTCCTTCAAGGAGGCCCTGGACGGGGCCGTATGCCTACTTTTTGTCGCCTTCTTCATAACGCCCCCTTTCGTGTTTCGTCGCGCACCTCGCGCTGATGATCCTCACTTCGTCCTCCTTGACCTCGGCAAACACTGTGACGAGCAAACGCCCGAAACTCGACTCGCCAACGATGAGATCCCGGTCCGCGTGGTTGGCATCGGTAACCATGATCGCCAGAGGGTCAGCAAATACCGTCACCGCCTCCTCGAAGGCCACACCATGCTTGCGCTTGTTCGATGCCGCCTTGCGCGGGTCCCATGTGAATCTCACCGTGTTTAGTGTATTACACTTACCGCGGTACCGCAAGGTGAGCGGTCGATACGACCCACCTGGCGGAATTTGAAAGGCGGAGGCATTGTCTCCGAAAAGTGCGAAAGTCGAGACCAGAACGTGGCAACCAACACCGTGCGTTCGTCCTTCACTGGGCCCGTGACTCTTCCCACTGCTCGAATTGCTTCCGGCTGTTCAGCTCGAGTTCTTCGGCGGTGGCCGGTCGGAACGGCACCGGGTTGCTTTCGTCGTGCATGATGCAGAAGTGCATACTTGTGATGCCATCGCGGATGTTCGCGAAGAAGAGCTCAACCTGGAAGTCCTCCCCGAGTTCCTCCTCGTAACGTGCCGAATTCCAGTTGGCTGCCTTGCCGGCGTCCTCCGGAAACTCGATGATCTCTCGGCACAGGTTGGTCTTCTTGTTGTACTGAAGCACATAGCCGCGCATGTTTGCTCTCCTTGGTGGCCGCATTTGCGTTTTCATCTTGGCGGAACACGTCATGTTTTCGGGATTATGGCGGGTCCTCCTTTCGTCCCCAGGAGCCGAACGACTGCCCTTGTCCCCGCGAGCCGAACCGCCTGCGGCCTCTACAACCCAAAATCATGCCCGTGACCGCGCTTCTGTTCGTGTTCGAGCCGCTTCTCCTTCTGCAGCGCTAGCCGTGCCTCCGGGACATGAGGCCGCACCGCCACCTCGAATGTCTTCGCCTGGCGGATCTTGGTGTTGTGCTGCTCGGCCTCCTGCTCGGCACTCCGCTGCAGCTTCGGGCTTTCGAGCTTCTTGTCGACAACCTTCTGCAAGCGCTCGACGTTCGCGGCCATGCGCTGCTCTGTGGCCGCAAGCTCTTTGCTCTCCTTGGCACCGAGACGAGCTTTGACCGGGTGCTTCTTCTCGAAGTCTTGGCGGCGCTTGGCCGCGAAGCGATGCGCGCTCTTGGCGGCGTCGAGGTCCCGGCTGTCGCGCGCGACGTAACCGGCAAGCACAGTCTTTTTGTCCAGCGGCTCCCTGACGCTCCATTGCTTTGCTTCTTGATACTCCCGCAACACCTTCCGCGGCCCAGCCTCAGACACCCATTGTGACACTTGCCCGCGCTCCTTCTCCTGCGGCTCCTGGGCCTTTTCGATCTCGGGCTCGGGCACGTCTCGAGCGGGCTCGGCAACCTCCCGGCTGTGCCGCTGCCTCTGTTCCCACTCCTGCCGGAGCCGCTCAATCTTCGCGCGTGAGTGGATCGGGGTCTCATCGCGCGGGCTTTGCTCCCGGCTCCGCTGCTCCTGGGCCTTCGCGATTCCGGGCTTCGGCTCAGGCTCGGGCTTCGGCTGCTGAGCTTTCTGGGCCAGCCGCTGCACCGCGCGCTCCTGCTGCGCGAAGTCCTGAACATTCTCCTTCTGCGCCGAGCGGCCGAGCTTCGCGAACAACTGCTCGCGACTCGAAAACGTCTGCTTGTCCCAATGCAGCTGCACCCCATCGCGCTGGCGACTCATCGCCACATCCGCCAGCTCCCGATTCCAATACTTGCCCGCGTACACGACAACCTCGTCGACCGACCTCCCCTGCGCGCGATGAAGCGTGCTCGCAAACCCGTGCTCGACCTGGTTGTACTCCTTGGCGTCAAAAGCAATCCGGCGCTGCTCGTCGCCCGGCCCGTCGACGCGCACCGCCATCTGGCTGCCCTTGATCTTCTCGACGGTGCCCAACGTCCCGTTGACGACACCGAGCTCGTCGTTGCGCAGCCGGAAACAGATCCTGTCGCCGGCAGCGAAATTCCGCTCCCCCTCCTCCGTCTGGATGGCGTGGTCTTTGCCGAGCGCGCCATCGGCGCGCAGTCGACTGCGCGCCGCTTCGTTGAAGGCGGCGACGTCGCGGCGCTCGTGCGCCAACATCAAAACCTCTTTGCCCTGCCGCACCTCCTGGTGCCACGCGTCGACCACCGCGCGCATCGCTTCGGCCTTGTCCGCGTGACCACGCAACAGCCCCATGCGCTCGTAAGTCTTCAGACCCTTTTCGGCATCGCCGTGACGGATCTCATTGTTGGCCTTGGCCTGCCAAGCGTGGCGCTGCCGGTGGACCTCAACGAGCTGCGCTTTGCCGTGACGCTCGGCGAGCAGCCGCATGGCGGCACCCGCTTCGATGGATTGGATCTGCCGGGTGTCGCCGACGAGCACGACCTTGGCGCCGGCACGTTCGGCGTGATCGAGCACGCGGCCGAGCTGACGACTGCCGAGCATTCCGGCCTCGTCGATAACGAGCACATCCTTACGGCCGAGCGGCCGAACGCCGTGCTTCCAGCTCGCTTCCCAGCTCGCCAACGACCGGGAGGTAATACCCGCCGACTCCTGCAGCTCCTGCGCGGCACGGCCTGACAATGCCGCGCCATGCACACGATAGCCCGCCGACTCCCAGCCCACCCGAGCCGCCTGCAGGCCCCAACTCTTACCGGAGCCAGCGGCCCCCTCAACGATGGCGATGTCGCGACTCTGCAAAACGTGGCGCACCATCTCGCGCTGCTCACCCGACAAGCTCGGCCGCGAGCGAAACGCTTGCTCGACCAAACGGTCACTCACCTTGTGGCCGCGTCGCTCCTCGAGCTTCTCCGCGCGGCCAATCAACGAAAGCTCGGCCTGCACCATTTCGTGGCTGGTGTAGCGGCCGCGCTCCAGCTCAATCAGCTCCGGACTGTTCATCACAGC
>JAUVCD010000003.1 GCA_030590865.1 Myxococcales bacterium
AACCGGGATCGACACCAAGACGCCCTTCGACGTGGAAGGCGCGGACATCCTGCTGATCCACAATGCGGGCGAGATCATGGCCTGGCCCGAGAACGTCGGAGCCTTCACCACCTTGTTCAACGCCGCCGGTTTGAGCTGGACGCTGTCGAGCGACGTGGCAGCCTACGATGGCATCAACTACGGCGTCTGGTACGACGACGTGCAGTTCGCTCGGGTGGCCTTGATGCATGCGCAGGCGGCCAAGAAGCTCGGGGTGAAGAAGATCGTGTTGGGCGAATGTGGCCACGCCCACAAGGCCCTCACCGTCATCGCCGACAAGGTGCTGACCGGAGATCTCAACATTCCGCGGGAGAGCTGCTTCGTCACCCTGCGGGACATCGTCCGGTCCGGAAAGATCAAGTTCGATCCCAAGCACAACGATTTCCCGGTCACCTTGCACGATCCCTGCAACACGGTGCGCCTGATGGGCATCGTGAAGCCTCAGCGGGAGATCATCGAGGCCGTCGTTCCGAAGGAGCGCTTCCGCGAGATGACCCCCCACGGCGTGAACAACTACTGCTGTGGCGGCGGCTCGGGTTTCGCCATCATGAGTGGACACAACTTCACCGACTGGAAGATGCACGTTCCCGGACGGCGCAAGTTCCGCCAGATCCTCGAAGCCTTCCAGGGTGAGGATTGGGATCCTGAGCAGGTCAAGTACATCTGCGCCCCTTGCAGCAACTGTAAGGGCCAGATCCGCGACATCCTCAAGTATTACAACGCCACCCAGAAGGTCGGCTTGTACTACTCGGGATTGGTCGAGCTGATGGTCAACGCCATGGTCGATGCCAACCATGATCCCGGCTATTTCGATTGGGAAGAGATGTCGATGGGCTGACCTAGGTTCTGGCCCGGAAGCCGCTCCGGTCTCGCGCGCCCCTGGCGGGGCGAAGGGCGCGCGAGCCCTTCGCGAGCGCCTTCTGTTGGCCAACTAGCGTCTTTTTTCTCGGGGTTTTTCAAAAACCCCGAGAAAAAAGACGCCGCTCCTGTTGGGCAGCGCTCAGCTCGTCGCGCTGCGCTCCGTCGCCTTTCGGTCACCGGTTCGCTGCAGACAGATGAGCTCGGCCACGATGGCCATGGCGATCTCGACGGGCGTCACCGCCCCGATCGCCAACCCCACCGGACAACGGATCGCCGCGACCCGCTCGGCGGGCAGCCCGGCGCTCTGGGCCGCCTTGACGATGGTCTTCGCCTTGCGGCTCGAGCCCACCACGCCCACCCCCGCAAAGCCCAGCTGCAGGGCAGCGACAGCCCAACCGCGGTCGGCCTCGTGGGTCCCAGTGGCGATGAGGACCTGGGCCGAGCCAGGGTGCTCGACCGCTTCGAGCGCTGCTGGCTCATCGCTCTTCTCCAGAGCGATCCCCTGCTCTGCAAGCCACTGAGCATCGGCC
The DNA here is from genome assembly GCA_030590865.1 of Myxococcales bacterium. Taxonomy (GTDB): domain Bacteria; phylum Myxococcota_A; class Polyangia; order Polyangiales; family Polyangiaceae; genus JAPYTK01. The sequence goes on from JAUVCD010000003.1 coordinate 1,431, forward strand.
AAGCGATCGATCACCGTCACGGCGAAGCCGGCGCTGGCGGCCATGGGCGCCACCGCCTTGCCGACGTGACCGGCCCCGACGATGAACAGGCGACGGAGCGGCGCGAGCCGCTCGATGAACACTCCAACCTTGCCACCGCAGTCGGTGCGGACCTCCGTCAACTGAGCCGCACCGCCGCCACGTTCCAGCATCTCGCGGGCCTGGGCGATGGCAGCCTGCTCAATTTCGCCACCGCCCACGCTGCCCTCGAGCTGGCCATCAGCACGCACCAGCATGCGCGCCCCTGGGGGCCGTGGTGCCGAGCCGGTGACGCTGATCACCGTAGCCAGCACCACGGTCTCACCTGATTCGACAGCGCTCAGAGCCTTCTGAAGGATATCCATGAGCCGATGCTAGGAGGCCAGACGCCGACTAGCAACGGCAGCGCCGCCGGGCAGCAAACCTCAGTCAGTCGGGGGGCTAGCGACTCCCCTAAGCAAAGCACTTTGATCCACGAACCGGGCGCGGGTGCGGCTGATCACCTCAGCGGCCAACAAGAACATGACCGCCATGACGACGGTGCTCGCGCCGGTGGGAAAGGACCAAACGAAGGATGCCCAGTAACCGAGGAATGCGGAGGCTGCCCCAATCAGGGCCGCGCTGATGAAGACCAGGCGGATGTCGCCGCAGAGCTTGAGGGCTGCAGCCGCCGGCAGGACCGAGAAGGCAAAGACCGGCATGGCCCCGATCGTCTTGGTGGCCGTCGAGATGGTCAGCCCGAGGGTGAGAAACAAGACGGCATCCACGGCGCGCACCGGGACGCCGTGGGCCCGAGCGGTGTCCGCATCGAAAGATGCCAACAAGAAAGGACGGAACATTAACAGGTGAACCAGCAGGACCACGACCGACACGACCAGCGCCACGATCATCTGGCTCTGTTCCACTGCTACGGCGTTGCCAAATAGGATGTTCTTGATGTCGTGGGTCTCCTGGGGGATCCGATCGCCGATGATGATCACCAGCGCCGAGGCCGTCACATAGGCGATGCCAATAATCGCCTCGCGGCTCAGCCGTCGCGGCTCGGGCATCCAGCCGAGCAGCAGCGCAGCGCCCAGCGTCACCACAGCCACAATCAGCTCTGGGCTGCCGAAGGAGCTGTGGGCAAGAGCGGGAAACCAGGCCACGATCACGAAGGCGAGGGTCACACCGAAGCCGGAGATCTGGGACAAGGCCGCCGGCAGGAAGACCACCCGCCGCAGAATGGTATAGACCCCAACCACTGCGCAGACCGCAGCCAACGCGGTGGAAGCGATCACCGCTTCGAGCCAGAGAAACGAGCTGTCCCAGAAGCTCATGACCGCTCCTGCTCGGTGGCGCCCGCCCGCACCAACACCGTCCCATGGGTCTCGATGACGTCCATCGGGTGGTCATAAAGGTCGCTCAGCCGCTCTCCGCACAGCATCGTCTCGGCAGAGCCCACCGAAAATTGCTGCAGATCCTTGTTGATCAGCGCCATCTTGTTGGCTCGACCGGCCACCAGTGAGATCTGATGCACCACCAACACCACATTGGTGCCCTGGTGCCGGTTCAAATCGGCGACGAAATCGAGCAAGTCCTTCTCCGATGGCAGATCCATCCCCGCCGCCGGCTCATCTAGAATCAACAAGTCCGGCGAGCGCACCAGCGCCCTGGCGATGAGGACCCGTTGCTGCTGGCCGCCAGACATGTCGCGCAAGGCTCGCCGAGCGAGGTGACCCACGCCGACTTGCTCCAGACTCGTCATGGCTTCCGCCTGACTGGCCGATGCCAGCAGGGTTCCGCCCCGACCTTTGGCCTTCGGCCCCATGCCACCGGAGCGGACCACTTCCAAGGCAGTCAGCGGAAAAATGGGATCGATGAGGGTACGCTGGGGCACGTAGCCCAGGCGCAACCCCGGGCGCCGCCAGACGTCGCCTGCCAGGGCCGGCACGATACCCAGGATGACTTTCAGCAAAGTCGACTTGCCGGCACCATTGGGACCCACGAGCCCCAAAAAATCGCCTGCCTCGACATCGAGATTGATGCCAGCGACCAACGGGCGGCCACCATAGCCGATGGACACGTCGCTGAGCTTGATCAGAGGTTCTTCTGTCATGTTGTCATCTCGAATCGAACAGAACGCCAGACAGGATCAATGAAGCTCAGGCTCGCAGTAGCTCTCGCCAGCCAGATCCACGATGGTGCCATCGCAAAAGCAGGGCCCCTCGGCCGGGCACACACAGGCGAAATGGACCAGCTCGGTCGGCGAGTGGTCCTCGCAGATCTCGGTGATGTCCTCAGGGGCTACGCAGGTCTGCCCGTCAAATAGATAGCCCTGGTAGCAATGACAATGATCGCCGTGAGCTGACCCGTGCTCGCCGCAATCGATCTCACCTGCCGGTGATCCGCCCTCGGAACCATCCTCGTCGTCGGCGGCAGCGCCTCGCTCAGGGCAGCCTGCGTTGAGCAAGCTGACGGCAAGCCAGGCGCCTATCGTAGCGGCTGCGATTCTGCGTGCCATCGGACCGCCCTAGCGGGTCAACTCGTTGACCAGATTGTCGACCACGTCGAAATAGCTGCGCGTCTTGCCGGCACCCACCATGGTGGGCAACACCTTCAGCTTGGCACCTGACTTCTGGGCGAAGATCTTCGACAGCCGCGTTGGGTAGAAGGACTCTTGGATGATGTACTTGACGCCCTGCCCCTTGACCTTGCGGATTAGGTCCGCCACGTGGCTGGCCTTGGGCGGGATCCCAGGCTTCGGCTCGAGGGCACCGGCACGCACAAATCCGGCCCAATCGATGAAGTAGACCCAGCTTTGGTGGTAAACCACCACCTTGGTGCCCTTGTGAGGCGCCAACTTGGCGCGCCAGATCACCATCTTCCGCTTGAGCTTGGTCGAAAAGACACTGTACGCAGCCGCATAGTCTGCAGCGTGCTCCGGATCGAGACTAGCCAAACGCTTGGTGATGCCCTGAGCGATGCGCAGGCCATTGCGTGGGTCGGTCCAGTAGTGAGGATTGCCCCCTGGGTGGATGTCGCCCTTCGAGCGGTCCGGTGCCATGACCTCCATGGGCGGAATCAGCGTGGAGCAATTAAGGTATCCTTGGCCGCCCCGCTGAATGTCGCCGTTGCGCGATCCGGTGAGCAGCGCCGGCAACCAGCCACCTTCGAGCTCCATACCGGTCACCAAGAGCAGCTCCGCCTTGTTGAGCCTGACCATCAAGCTCGGTTTGGCATCGACAAAATGGGGATCCTGAGTGGCCTTGACCAGCGCGGTGACCTTGATGTGGCTACCGCCAATCTCTTTGGCTATGGCGCCGAAGTCGGGAATGGTGGTCACCACGTCGACCGCGGCCTGGGCCACGCTTGATAGGACCACTGTCAGCGCAAACGATAGAACTGCAATCAGTGTTCTCATGGATCTCTCCCTCAATACTTGTGGGCACCGTGCGCTCCTGCCGACACCTCGGTCTGGAGTAGAATGATGTGATCGTTGTCGAAGCCGTCGATGCTCTCGAAGGTGTATTGCAGGCGCAGCCTCGAGAAGTGAGACGGCATGTAGCTAACCGCCCCACTGGCACGGAGCGCATCACGTCCAAAGCTGTTACGACTGAGCTCGGCGTTTTCGTCATAGCCGGTGAGGCGCTGCCAGAGCTCGCCCCGGGCGGCCACCTCCCACTCCTTGGCAATGCCGAGAATCAGATCGGTATAGCCTCCAACGTCACCCCATAGGTCGTTGGCGACTTCCATCTGGCGCAGCCACGTCTCGGTGGTCCAGGAGACGTAGGTGTAGCCCGTCTCCCCCCAACCGATGGGACGCCACTTGAACATCAAATCGGCCCCATAGGCATAGGTGCGGTTGTCGAGATCCGGGTTGCTCTGAGAGCGACCGAAGACAGCATTGAGACCGGTCTGAGTCGCCCAGTCATCGCCGATGTCGAAGAACTGTACGAGCCGAACGGGGTAGATGAAGTCCCCAGCGCCGACACCTTCGTCGAAGGGCGTCCGGAACGAGCCACTGTCGCCCATTTGCCAGGCGCCAATCAACTCGACGTACCAGGGAAGTGGAAACAGGAAGGACAGCTCGGCGCCAGGCAGGGTCAAGCCCTCGGCCCCAAAGAGGAACTCGTTGGCCACCGGGTGGGTCACGAAGTGCCACGTATGGAGGTGGTTGGGGTTGTGGCGTCCAACGTTCGACTTGAACTGTCCCGCCCGGACCTGGAGGTTCCAGGGCAGGGAGGTCGTGGTCAGGAAGATCTCCTCGAGGTGCAGGTGGGCCATGCCGAAGGCGAGATCGACCCGGAAGAACGGATCGACCGGCGCCGAGGCGGCCAGCTCAGCGCCTTGGATCATTGGCCCGTTGTCCACCGGCGCGTGGCCGCCCTGCCGAAAGTGGTCGTCCTTGGAAAAAATGGCGCCGGCAAAATCGAGAATGACTGAGATGGACGGATTGGTCTCGTTGCCGATCACCTCTTGAGCCCCCTGGGGGAGCAGGTTGATAGGGTCTTCGTCCTTCACATTCGCTGCCTGGGTGGCGTCGATGCCTCGCGCCTCGGCGGTCGCGGCAGCATCCGCACGCTCCGCCGCCTCGAGCTCAGCCAGCAGGTCATCGTCAGCTCCTCCCCTGGTGGATTCTCCCGCCTCAGCGTAGGGCTCATCTCGGTCGCCGGCCGCAGCGCCGCCGCCATCGCCTTGGGCATGGGCCTGTCCGCACAGCAGGACGAGCCATAGCGGCGCCGCCAGGAGAACGGGCCAGCTGGGACGTGGTGACATCAGAGTTAACGGCATTGCTGTACGATGGTGAAGGTGACGGTCTGGGTCGGTACGGCGTTGAACCGAATGACATAGGGCACAGGATCGCCGCTTCCGCTGTAAATGAGGTCGGCGTGGTACTGGTCGGGCAGCTCATTGGCGCAGACACTGTTGGCGCCGCCGCCAACGGCCAACATGTCGTTGCCCCCTTGATCCAGAAACGCGTCGAAGACATCCGCGGTGTCGAGGAAGACTACGAACTCACCGCTCGAGCTCACCGGCAGGTGGATGTGGCTCGGCGCGTTGTCCGGCAGGGTCACCGCAACCGCCACCCCTAGCTCGGCGTGGTAGTCCTCGGAAAACACGTCATCGAAGTTCTCGACGACTTGGCTCTGCTCCGCCGTGGAAGCCATCGCGGCGCAGGCATCGTCAGGAGCCGTTGTAGAGCACTGCTGCTCGCATTGAGCCTCACCGTCGTGCAGGGTGCAGCTGCTCGTACAAGGCTCCACCGCCCAATGGCCATCAGGCAGACAGTTGTAGGCGGTGTTGTCCTGGCAGTTGGCATCTGGGGGAGTGCAGCTGCTGGCGCTATCGACACAGACCGCCTCGCTCTCGCTCAGCTCCACGCAGTCGACCCCCAAATCCTCGCAGTTGGCCCCCCAGTGGAAGTGGGGGTCATCCCCCTCGCCGTGACACCACTGCACCATATTGTCGACGCACTGTTGCCACTCGGCGTGGGCCGCATCACAAAGAAAAGAGCCGTCGTCGCCGGTGCCACCACCGCCCTGGTTGGCACCGCCGTCGTCATCGCAGCTGCTCAGCGCAGCTTGGGTCGTGGCCATCAATGCCACCGCACAAAGGAACCTACCGGTGTTGCTCGCCATCATGATCTCGCCTCGCCGCTGTCGCCGTGCGCGTCAGCACGGCCGTGCTCGTAAGCTGGCTTCCGGGACGGAAAGCCGCTCCCCCCGCGCGAAAAATCAGCGAATGTGCCGGCTACCGTGACTCGGAGCGCGCCAGACGGCGGATCGCTCCATCATCCCCAGACGCAACTCGGCACACACTGAGCTAGGCGCGGGGAGGCGAGCTCTTGGGGGCGAGAGAGAGAATGGCGATCGCCTGCTGGCGCACCGCCGGACCGACGGTACGACTGAGCAGCTGCCAAGAGATGAGCTGGGCAGCGATCACCGGTCGGCCCTGCTCGACCACCGCATCGACGACCGCCGTTGCGTCGCAATGCTCATGGGACGCGACACTCACACGGGCGTTGTCGACCGCCACGTCATGAGCGTCGGGCTGCGCCGAAGTGACCGATCGCGGCGACTGGTCATAGGCCGCGTGAATCAGCTCGCCGTGGACACACTGCACGTGCCGGGTGAGCGCCATGTGCGCAACTGACGAGACCCGACCAGCAAGCAGCAGCGCGACTACAAACGCCAGCCCCCAGACCAGGGACCGTTGGGCCCTCCGGCCAGCTGTCCGCCAACCCCTCTGGCAATGACTCGGCCAGAGCGGATGCCGTCGCACCTGCATGATTGTTGCAAATATCGCCTTCTCGGAGAGCATGCAACCGCCTGGCTCGCAAGAGATCGCTGTCAGCCCTGGCGACCTGCAGGAAAGACGAGCCAAGAACCGATGTCATTCACGGAAATATGGCACCCAGGTCCATGCCCACCCGTCCCTGGGCGACTGACGAGACGCCGCCCCTGTTTGGAGCCCATCAGCGGCGGTGCTACCAGGTGAGCGCCATGGAACGTCAGCGCTTCGTGATGATCGCGACACTGCTCACCGGTCTGATCGCCAGCAGTTGTGATCAGCAGCAAAGCGCCCCGACCACCGCGGCGGGCTCAGCCGTGCCGACCGTCGCCCGCCACGAGCTGGCCGACCTGTGCAAGAAGATGTGCGACAAAGACGTCGAGTGCGCAGGCGAGATGGCCAAGCAAGCAGCGAAAGCGGCAGGCCTCGAGAACGTGGCGACCGAAGCTGCTGAGAAGGCCATGAAGACAGCGGCGGCTGGACTCTCCGAGTGCAAACAGGGATGCGTCGCCACCGCTGAGAAGGGCGCCACCGGCGGCAAGGCTCAGGCGGAGGAGATTGGCAAGTGCCTGGCTGCCTCCGACTGCACTGCCTACGGCAAGTGCATCGAGCAGGCCAGTCTAGCGACCACCAAGCCCAAGGAGTAGCGGGGCGACCCGCTGGAGTCCGAAGCCGCGCCAGGGACCGAGTCTGAGGCCTAGTCCGAGTTCCTCCACGGACCCTAATCGTCCCGCCCATAGGGACAGATGCGCGCAATGTCCGACAAGGCACAGACGGCGGCGGCTGTAACGCCGAACACGAGATAAGGCTTGTTCGCAGCCTCGAGCCGGGCACGCAACCCATCGAAGGTGTCGTTGACGAGCGTGGTGCCGGTGAACACCACCACGTCGGCATCATCGATGAGCTCGTCGGCCCGGTCGCGGCCATGCCAGATCTCCACGCCGAACCGCTCGGTCCCGACATTGTCTGGATTGAGATCGGCGATGCGCAGACTAGGGGCACCGAAGACCTCCACCAGTCGCTCGGCAATGGCCGGGTTGAGCCCAATGAGACCCACGGTCACGCGGCCATGGTGGGCCAGGATGTGGTCGGCGATCTCACGGGCGCAGCGTTCCGGATCGTCGTCCTTGCAGTGCACGGTGCCACTGGCCTTCCCAAGGTGCCGTAGCATGGCATTGGCCGTGGCCACGAAGATCGCCCGATCGAAGTTGCTGCGAAGCTCGAGCTGCAACACCTCCCGGACGGTGCCCCGGAGCTCGCGAGCAGAATCGGTGAAGGCGTGCCCCTTGCTACCGAGCACCACCGCTTCAACGACCCGCTCTTTCCCCAGCATGATGGGGTAGTCGCGGCGACCCGGCGTACCGATGGCTTCCTCCGGGGTCAGCGGTTTGGCCAAGACCGAAACGTCGGTGTCGAGCAGCCCTGCTTCTTCGGCGATGCGGCAAAGCTCGACGCGAGTGGCCTCGAGGATGGCGGGATGGGTGGCTGAGGTCATAGTTACTCCTGGAAAAACAAGAGAACGAACTTGAAAGAAACGCCGGCGAACAGCAGGGCGAACAGCAGACGTACCCAAAGCGCTGCCAGTCGCTTGTTGAGCAGCGCGCCGAGGTTCGAACCGATTACGGTGCCCACACACACCGGCACCGCGACACCCCAATCCACGAAACCTTGCGCCGCCTTGAAGGCCGAGCTGATCAGCGCGTTGCAGCAGAAGCAGGCCAGCGAGCAGCCCGTGGCCGTCTTGATGGTCATGCCGAGCACCAAGGTGAAGGCCGGGACCAGAACCACTCCCGTGCCAATCCCTAGTAGCCCTGGAAGCGCCCCGGCGGCGATGCCGATGGCAGGCTTCTTCCACGATTGACCCTGGATGGTGCGAGTGTCTGATGGCCGGCCAGGCTCGTCTCGACGGCTGGGAAGCACTTCGATGATCATGCGGGCAGCGATGAGTGAGAACACCACCCCGATGCCCAGGTCGAGCCACCGTTGCCGCGTAGAAAGCGTGTAAAAAAGCAACGAAAACGCCACCGTGGCTACCGCACCGGCTGCGATGACCGGAACCATGGCCTGCCAGCGCACTTGCCCCAGGCGATGGTGCCGGTAGCTGCCCCCGAGGGTGGTGAAAAGCACCGCGACAATGCATGTCCCTGCAGCATGAGCGGCTGGCAGCCCAACCCCAAAGCGCAGCAGCGGCATGAGCACGATGCCACCACCAACACCAAGCAGCCCGCCGAGGCCGCCTGCCACCAGGCCCCCGACCAGCAACAAGGTGAGATCAGCCAAGTCGGTCATCGACGGGGCGGCACCCTAAGGCCTGGTCGCCGTCGGTGACAAGCCGGCAAGAGACAATCGCCCTTGGTTCGCACCTCGTCATTTCTCGGCGGCCGAGCCCGAGTCCGAGACCCAGTCCGAGTCCGAGGCAAAGCAGATGTCAGCTCACCAACTCGCGCCTCCGCCCACGTCGCCCGGTGCACCAGGCGATGCTAGCTTGGTGGCCATGGGCACTCAGCGCAATCCGAGACCGCAGCGCAATCCGAACGCGTCGTCCCAAGCCACCCTGGCTGACGCAGCCTTTTATCGCGACCATGGCTATTGGCGAGTGCCCCAGCTGGTGCAGTGGATGGTCACCCAGCGCTGCTCGCTCGACTGCGGTCATTGTCTCGCCAAGGACGACGGCCAGGGCCGTGAGCTGACCCTGAACGAAGCCACCACGCTGCTCGATCAGATCGCCGAGCTCGGCGTGCCGGAGCTTCTGCTCACCGGCGGCGAGCCCTTGGAGCGGCCCGACTTGCCGGCGATCATCGAGCTGCTGGCCGAGCGTCGGCTCCGCTGGAGCTTGAACACCGCCGTATACCCCGGTGAAGAATCCCTAGCGGCAATGCGACGATGGCCGCCAGGCTTCGTCGCGGTGAGCCTCGACGGTCCGGAGCAATTGCACGACTCATTCCGCGGACGGCGCGGCGCCTATGCCGACGCCATGCGGGCCATCTCGCTCTACACCGAGCTGACTGACGGTGCCGTAGCCGCCGGGACGACGGTCACCCGGCAAAGCTTCGACCAGCTCGACGACACCTTCCGCGACGTCATCCAGAGCGGTGCCTCGAGCTGGGGGATCCACCTGGTGTTTTCCGAAGGCCGGGCACGGCACCGTCCGGATCTGCAGCTTAACCGCCAGCAGGCACAGCAGCTGATCGCCTTCACTGCGTCGCGGCGACAGCATTTCCCGGTCACCTTGGCGGACGAGATCGGCTACTGCGGCGAGTGGGAACCATTGGTCCGAGACGCTCCCTTCTATTGTGGAGCCGGTCGCGCCCAGTGTGTCGTGCTGGCCGACGGACATGTGGTGCCATGCACGACCACCGACCACGGCGCCTCGGTTGGAACCATTCGGGAGCACTCGCTCGCGGCGCTTTGGCGAGACGGCTTCGCCGAGCTGCGAGACTTCCGGCCTGACGCCCGCTGTGGCGCCTGCGAGTACCTGCGGGTCTGCGGCGGCGGGTGCTGGCTTCAGCGCCGTCACGGCGTGGACTGCTTCCGGCCTGTGTGGCATCGGCCCAGCTCACTCACCAGCGCAGCCAGCATGGCGGTGTGCCTCGGCCTGGCTGGCTGCAGTGGGGGAGATCCGGCAACCGCAACCTCACCGGACGGTGTGGCGAGCCCCAGCACGACCACGACAGCGACACCGCCAGTAGCCACGGCCACAACGACGAGCACGCCTAGCGCCACGCCCGACACACCCATGCCCGAACCAGGCTTCGATGCCGCACTGGCCCGCTGCATGGTGGCCACCCTAGGCCCCGGTGGGCCGGACGACCGGACCCGCCAGCGCCTGGCCGAGTGGTTGACCGACGATTCGGCCAAGGACGACATTCTCGCCTTGGTCGAGCAGCAGCGCTCGCCAGTCCTCGCCAACCGGGTGAAACAGGTCCGCGGGGCTCTGAAGACCCAACGACCGTCCTTGGTCCTGGCCTCGCTCTTGTGGCGGGAGGTGGCAGGCTGGGCGCTGGACTGCAAACCGCCTGAAGAACGCACCGACGACGAACGCCGCCTGTTACGTGAGACCCTCGCTGAGCTGCAGCGCACCACCGAGACATGGCGCCTCGAAATCCTGCGCCGCAAGCTCGATCCGTTCTTGGTGCGTGACGATGCCACCGCGCCCCAGTTCATGCTCACCAAGGCCATGCGGAAACGGGCCATGGTTGGCGGCAAGAGTGAGCTGGCCTTCAAGCACTGGGCCACGTTGCCGAGCCCAACCACCAGCAGCAGCCTCACCAAGCAATTCCTGGAGCGCCATCCCTTCGCACTCAATCTGCGACTTCAGGTCTCGGCGCCGAGTGGCAACAGCATTCAAAAAACTTCTGGCGGACAGAGAACGCTCTTGGGCACCAGCGGGACGCTCGACATCTTCGACGGGATCGCTACGCCACCCGGTGACGGGACCATCATCGTCACGGTGATCTATGGCACCCACCGCCTCGAGATCGACAGTGGCACGGCCGATCCGAAAGTGACGGTAGCCAAGGTTGCCGGCCAGCAGCTGTCGGTCACTCTCCCTTTGGGTGTCGAGCTGACCTACGCCGACGTGCTGCGGCTGAGCTACGAACAGAACGCCCGCCGGCTCGGCATGGCGCGTCGCACCCCCTTCGAGCTGCCGGCGCTGCGCCAGCACTTGCTCGAGCAGCTTGCCAAGTCGCCCCAGAACCCGCGGGCGATCGAAGCCGCCCGCTGGAACCTGCTGCGCACCTGGCTGTTTTGACGGACGCGCTGGTGGTCAGTCCAGATCGGTGTCGGTGATCTCGAAGTACACCGGACAGTGGTCCGACACGTTGTAGAAGGTCGAGCCTGACCGCAGATCGGTGGACTCGAATTGCTGGCACCGCTGCTCGGCACAGTGGGCTCCCGAGACCACGGGCACCGTGTCATCCAGCTCATCCAGCGCGGCCAGATAGACGTGGTCGAGCCACGAGACGCGCAGCAATGGGTTGGTGGCCTTCTTGATCCAATAAGAGCTGCAGCCCGACTGATTGGACATGCGGTCCATTCCGGCTTCGGCAGCGAAGCTCTCGTCCATCAGGCCGTACTCTTCCTCCTGCCGCGCCGTGTTCAAATCACCGAGCACGACATAGTCGTCATCCCCTAGCTCGGCCTGCTGCTCAGCAATGATGCCGGCGGCCACGGCGGCCTGCTCGGCCCGCAGGATGGCGCGATTCGCCGTGCTGCCCGAGGCCAGGTGCAACACCATCAGACTGAAATCGATGCCCCCTTCATAGAGACTCTCGATGCGGGCGCTCAGGCCCGGTCGGAGTGTGCCCCGCACGTCGATTGACGGGTGCTCACGAGTCCAGACGAGCCGAAGCTTGTCCGAGTCGATCACCACGCCGAGGTGTTGCGGATTGTCGTTGGCATTGTCCGAGAGCACCGCGACATAGGCACGACCGGTGCGCTCAGAGAGGCGAGAAATCAGGTCCTCGAAGAGCGCGACGTCGATGATCTCTTGCACGCCCATCACGTCGAAGTCGAGCTGAGTCAGCACCTGGAGCAATGCCTCTTCGTCGGTGCGCAGCTGGTAGCTCAATGGCGCCGGGCGCGGCTCGGCCTCGGGATCGATGGGCATCTCGGGGAAGTTGCGAATGTTGAAGCTGACCACCCGAAGGTTGCCCTCAGCCACCGCCGTCGGAGTCCACTGCTCACGAACCGCCTGCGAGTCGGAGCTGGCGGAGGTGTCGGCCACGCAGGCAGACAGCAGCAGCGCCAGAACGACCAGCCAGGGGATGGTTGCAGCAGCCAGGTGTCGGCCACGAGCTCGGCTTGGAGTGTGAGCCATCATGACGGTCCTCAACCCTCGGAAGGAATGACGTTCTCGGCCGGCATGTCTTCAGCCACCGTGGCCAGATCGCCGTAGAGGTGCTCGTATTGCTGGCGGTAGCGCTCGACCACCTCGGGGATGGAAATGGTGTAGAAGTTCTCGTAGTTGTTCCTGAAGGCCGACTTGCTGAAGTTGCCCGCACCGCAGAACACGGTGTCGTTCCGTCCTGACGGCATGTCGAAGACCATCACTTTGTTGTGATGGAGCAGGTGGGCCGGGTGGTTGGTCTCTACGTAGCGGGCCTCCATACCCACGTCGGTCAGCGTGGTGACGTGGTCGTACTCGAACGGCTCGTTTCCGCCGACGACCTCACCCTGGCCCGCCCAATACATGTCGTCGTCCACCACGAGCCGCACCGCCGGCGGCGCCTCACCGGTCAACCGGCGACGAAACTGCTCGACGAAGGTGGAGTGGGTGAACCGATGGGCGAGAATATCGATGCCGTCGGCTTGCCGGATCGCGTTGATGATGTAGTTCGAGCCACGCCCACCCTCGCCAGGAACGAACAGCGCTTTGGCGTCGCCCTCCTCGCGAGCGGGGATGCTCTCTTTGCACTCACGAATGAAGCCCGAGTACTCGGACTTGGAATGGCCGTGGTCGAGCACGCCATCCATGAGGCAGAGGTGCGCCTGGGCGAAGTGGGTGCTCGCCGGCAAGGTGATGAAGTGCCAGTTCTCGTGGTGGAGCACCAGGCCTGAGGAGATGTTGCCACTACCGAAGGCGATGCGCATGGTCTCGGCGCCTGGATTCAACAAGAACAGCTTGTTGTGGTGCAAGCTGATGTTGCCCTCGTGGCCCCGCAGCTGAAGCTCCGGCGCGTCCGCCGGATCACCACTGGCCGGCTCGCAGGCCAGGAGCTTGTTGGCCCGGTCGAGGCTGGTGGCCGAGTCGAGCACGAAGCGCACTTTCACGTTCCGCTCGGTCACGGCGTCGCAGAGGGCCGCCTGCACCGCACCGTTGGAGAAGGACATGGATGCGAAGAAGATCTCTTCGGTGCTCGGATCGGCGATCCACTCGATCAGCTTGTGCTGTGGGCTCTCGGGGCGGGCACCAGAGGCGTCACTGTCACTCGGGTAGCAGAATGCATTCTGCGGCTTCTGCTCGAGCGCTTCGCCAGACACTGAGGCCACCGCCTCGTCATAGGCGTAGGTCTGGCACACTGGGTTGGTGAAGAGCACCTCGTATTCGTCGAAAACGAGCCGGGGACCGCTGTCGACGAACTGCTCGTCGGTGCCGATGTCGACGGTGCACCCGCTAAGCAGCACGCTCGCGAGCGCTACGGTGATCCAGGACGGTGCCCGTTTGCGTGATGGCTTGGTCATGAGCTCGTCTCCAACAGTCGTGTCGGCGTCTTCCTACACTGTATGTAGATGTAGGTATATAACCTACCAAGATCCCCTTGTCGACCCCAATCGGGCACCGTCTACCGGCGCTGTGACCGGCCCGCCCCCGGCCCGCTTCCCCTAGACCTCTTCGGTGACAGCGCTCCGTCGCAGCGGTACAAGACCTTGATCTCTCGCCTACGCCCAAGGAGGCCACCGATGCTCAGCCCGCGAAAAGCGTCCCTACTGCTCTCCGTGTCCGCCATCTTGCTCGCTCTGACAGCCTGCGACGAGAACCGACTCTGCAAGAAGAGCCCGGACTGTATCGTCCACGGTAAGTGCAAGCAGGCCGCCGAGGGCGGCTGCGTCGCCGACGGAGACGAGGGCTGCAAGGCCTCGGATGATTGCACCGGCCTCGGCAAATGCACCTCCAAGGACGGGGCTTGCATCGCCGGCTCAAACGCCGACTGCAAGGCCTCAGAAGCTTGCGCCAAAGGTGGCCAATGCGATGAGAACAACGGGAGCTGCGTCCACCTGGCCAAGCACTTCGACCCAGACTGCCTCAAGCAGTGCCGCGCCGACGGTCAGTGTGTGAAGACCCGAGACTCGTGCATCGCCCTCTCGAAGTACCACTGCAACGGATCGGCGGAGGACAAGCCGGACACGGACGGCCTCTGCTTCCGCACCGGCCGGTGCACCGTCGAGAAGGGCAAGTGCGTAGCGGCCTCGCCAGAAGATTGCGCCAAGTCGCCGCTCTGCAAAGACCTGGCGCAATGCTCCGTCGAGGACGGCAAGTGTGTCGCCACTGACGAGGGGTGCAAGAAGGCCCAGCTGTGCATTGGCTGGGGCAAGTGCACCGCCAAGGACGGCGCCTGCGCCATCGTCTCGAACGCCGACTGCAAGCTCGGCAACCGGTGCAAGCAGACCGGGTTGTGCACCGCCAAGGACGGCAAATGCATCGCCGATAAGGCAGCCGACTGCCAGCAAGCGGAGATCTGTAAGAAGGTCGGCCGCTGCCGGGCCAAAGACGGCAAGTGCCAGAAGTAACCGGTTGCTCAACAGGTCGCGCTAGACCGCTGCCAGAGTCCAGTGGACCGGAAAGAGAACGACGACGGTATTGCCCTCGCCGCCCAGGGCTACCAGCTTCAGCTGCGAGGTCGGCTCGCCGAGGCGATTGGGACCTACCAGGAGGCGCTCGCGCGCGACTCGGAGCGGGCGGACGTCTGGTACAATTTGGCGAGCGCCTGCCGCCACCTGGGCCGGCTCGACGAGGCAATCGCCGCCTACCGTCGGGCCCTCGAGCTCGCGCCCGACGACCCGGCTGGCTGGAACAACTTCGGTCTGGCGCTGCACGATGGCGGTGATCTCGAGCAGGCGATCGCGGCCTTTGAGCAGGCGCAGAGGCTCGATCCAAACGTGCCAGCAGCCCAGGTGAACCTGGGCAACGCCCTGCGCGACAGTGGTCGGCGGGGCGCCGCCGTCGACGCCTATGGGCAAGCCATCACCTGCGACTCAGGTTTGGTCGCCGCCTACTACAATCTCCACGCAGCGCTTTATCGCCAGGCCGATCCGAGGCCCGCCGAACAGGCCCTTCAGCGGGCCCTCGAGCTCGACCCGAAGCACGAGAGTGCCCGTTTCCATCTGGCCGCTCTGCGCCAGTTGCACCAAGGCGACGATGACGGGCTCTTGGCGTCTTTGCCGCCCCACTGCGACTTTCTCGTCGACAGCTGCCATTTCGTCGTGGACCATCGCTGCGCCGCGACCGAGCTCTGCTCGGACACTTTCGAGATGCTTCGCGTCGCATTCGCGGCAGCTCGAGACGACGGCCTCGTCATCGAGCTCGGCGTTCGGCGAGGGACCTCGATCCGCTTCATTGCCGGGCTGTGCCCAGCAACCCCGGTCCACGGTTTCGATGCCTTCGAGGGGCTCCCAGAGCATTGGGGACAGCAGCGCCAGGGGCTCTACAGCACTGACGGTGTGCTGCCCGAGGTGCCCAAGCAGGTCACGCTCTATCCCGGCTGGTTCGCGAACACACTGCCCCCCTTCGTCCAGCACCACGACGAGCCGATCCGCTTCCTCAACGTGGACTGCGATCTATACAGCTCAGCGCAGACGGCCCTCGAGCTGTTGGGGCCACAAATCGTCCCTGGCTCGGTGTTGGTTTTCGACGAGTACCTCTGCAACCCCGGCTGGCGAGAGGACGAGCATCGCGCCTTCACCGAAGCCGCCACGGCCTTCGGTTGGCGCTACGACTACATCGGTTTCAGCCTCTTCACCAAACAGGCGGCGGTCTGTATCACAGCAGTCGGCGGTGGCTGACGCGGCCTGCCCAACTCAACGACCCAGCTCAACGGCTCAGCTTGGTGCGGACTCGCTCAGTCACCACGTCGAAAGCCTGTCGCTGTCGTTGGGTGGCCCCTCCCTTTTCTCCAAAGGCGTGCGCGTAATGGGCATTCACCAGACACTGGATGGCGGTGAGGTATCGGTCCACGGCGGCGGCACCGTCGCCCTCGCCGCCGTGAGCCACGGCCTCGCCGAGGGCCATGAGGGCCCCGTCAAAGTTGCACGCCCCAGCACCCAAAGAGCTCTCCAGAGGCGTGGCGGTCTCACAACAGGTCGCCCTCACCACCGCGAACATCGCCATTTGAAACCAGCCAAGCTTGTCCCACTCCCGCATGGCCGGCGTAACCGCACGGCGTCCCTTGCCCAGCACCACCTCGGTGCCCAAGGCGTCGGCTCCCTTTCGTGGGTCAGGCTCGTTACAAACGAAGCGGAAGTTCGGCCGGCCAGCTGCAAATGTCTCCGGCGAGAACAACTGGCTGACACATTCGCGCCGATCCCGAGGCTTGGCTGGCACGGCAGCTGGAGCAACTGAAGCGCTCGGCAGCGGTGCCGAGGGTGGGGCGACGACGCTCGTCGAGGCTGCCGCAGGGCCAGTTGCGGCAGAGCGCGCCGACGCGGGCTTGGACCGCGACGCGACCGCTGGGGGCACGCTCGAACCGGTCGCGCTGGCTGCGGCAGGTTCCGCCGTCGCGACAGGTTGTGGCTCGGTCAGTCGCAGGTGCGGCCACCACACGAGAGTCATCGCGACGACAGCCACCACCACCAGCGCCACGATCACCCACGGGGCAAGGAACAACGTTGGCGGCGCCGGCCGGGCAGGCTTGCGCGCAGACTCGTCGGGTTCCGGCGGTGCAGGGCGCGACTCGGGCCTCATCTCGGAGGCAGCTTCGGCCGCTGGGGCAGGAGCCGGCTGGCGCTCGACCGGCTTGGCCGCCGCCACAGCGACCTCGGTCGGGTCGTCGAGCTCGAGCGCCGCGAACTTGGCCGCCTGTGGCTCGATGGCCTCGAGCGCCGCGATCAGCGGTCCTAGGGTGGTGAGGCGTTGGGCGGGCTGGGAATGAAACAGCCGGTCGAGCAGGGCCTGCAGCGGCTCATGGTCCAGCCCGTAGACCTCAATCGGCGAGGCCGGGCGCCACTCGATCCGTTCTCGTACGGCCCGGCGATCGCCCCCTGGAAAGGGAAAGGCGTCAGTGAGACCAAGGTACAGGATCACGCCCAGCGCCCAGACGTCATCGGGCAGCGACGCCCCGGACAGCTTGGCCCGTTCCGCTGAGTAGTAACGGACATCTCGGTCGACTTCATCGGGCATGACCAGCACCGCTGGGGCGCCGCAGCGCGGCCCAACGGCCATCACCGCATTGGCGGCCAACCGCCCGTGAGGCTCGTTGAGCTCGTGCATCGCAGCGAGGCCCTTGGCCAAGCGCACCAGCCACCCGACCACATCCCCTGGCGCGAGCCGCTCTCGCTCAAACCATGTGCCGAGCTCCTCCACTGCCAACGATTACTTCACGTTCGCGACTCGAAGGAAAGGCCCGACCGCGCCCGCCTCATGGGCGGAAAGCCTCGCGGTACTTCTGGGCCGGCTGGTATTGCACCGGCTGACCCCGCTTGGGCGCGTGGATGACCCAGCCATTGCCCACATAGACACCGACATGGCCAGGGCGCCACATGATGTCGCCTGGTTGCAAGACCGACATGACCACCCGCGTCAGCTCGTCACGCTGGGCCACCGAGGTCCGGGGGATGGTCTTACCCCCCGCCTGCCAGGCCGCGTAGGTCAGACCCGAGCAGTCGAAACAATCGGGCCCGGTGCCGCCCCAACAATAGGGTCGGCCCTGGGCGGCACGGGCAAAGGCTGCGGCTCGCATTCCCGGGGACGGCGAGGGGCCAGGTTGCCCGGTGGGCACCCAGACGGATGGAGCAGGCGTCGGTGGCTGCACACCGTAGCCCCATGGCTGCCCGTAGGCTGGGTAGCCCTGGTAAGAGGCCCCAAAGGACCCAGCTGCCGATGGCACGCTCGAGTCCCGCAAAGGCTGGCAGCCGGTGACGAGCACGAGCAGCAGGGCTGCGGCGGGAAGCTGGCAAATGGACCAAATTGTCACAGTAGGAGCCCACAGCATACGAAGCAGGTTGCGCTGCGGCCAAAAGTGCGCCGATATTTCGGTCCTCAGGCACCTCCTCAGAGGTGCTGAGCCTGATCGCCCGACGCCGGAGAGCCCATGAGCCACCCCACAACCGCCTCGAATCAGTCAGAAACCCTACGTAAGCTGCTCGACCAGGGCGCTGGTCGCGAGGAAATCGCCGTCCTCATGAACGAGCTGTCGCCTGGCGAGCGTGTGGACCAGGCGCTGAGCATCACCGGCGGCCGGGTGGCCAAGCTCTTCCGCGCCGTCGAAGGCGGCCCCCAGCTCACCCTCCAGCACTTCGTTCCCGATGACGTGGCGACCAGCCGCACGGTCATCTTCGAAGGACGCAACTCGCTACCCATGTTCACCCGCTTCCAGAAGCGGTTCGCCCGTCTCGAGTCGGGCCAGTTGATTGGCTACAACCACCAGACCATGGCCTTCGCGACCGGCCCAGGCTTCTTCGTCGTCAAGGAAGGGCGGCCTGATGCGAGCCTGCTGAAGGAGCTCTACCTCGACTACACCGACGTGCCGAAAGAGGTTCCCAGTGGCTGGCCCCGCTTCCACCCCAACGCCGCGGGCTTGTCGCTACTGGTCTACGCCAACATGAAGGACTACATGCGCCAGGTCGCCACTAACGTCTACATCGGCGCGGCCTACAAGCGAGGCAAGGGTCAGAACCAGTATTTCATTCTGGCCCGACAGGGTGACTAGCTCCCGGTCGGCGTCCCAGGATCAGCACGTTCGAGAAGGGCGTCTTCCCCCAGGCGGGCCTGACCTCGCACGCGAGCCCGGCGGCCTCGAGCTGGTCGACAATCTCGCACGCCGGCCTGAAGCGCACCCGCTTGCCGCGGTTGAAGCGAATCGCGGTGAACAGCAGCTCCTCGGCCAGAGTCACCCAGCTCCGCCACCCCCGCTCCGTGTCCGCCTCCCGCACGATCAGGCGCCCGCCTGGACGCACCGCGATGGCCGCACGGGCTAGCAGATCGTCTTGTTCAGGCACCGTCAGGTAGTGGATCACGTCAATCAGCAGGACCGTGTCCGCTGAAGAAAGATCGGCGGTGGTCGCGTCGCCGACCTCGAAAGTCGCGTCCAGCGGCGGGGCCACGGCAGCCGCCGCACGAGCGGACTCGATCTTGTCCTCGTCCCAGTCGAGACTGTGGGCCTCCGTCGCCCGCCCGAGCTCGATCAGCATGATGGGCAGCTGCCCCCTCCCGGTGCCGATGTCGAGCAAGGCACCCAGGGACTGGTGACCGTCGCCAGCGAGATCGGCAATCAACTTGGTCACCGGGTCACCCATCAGCTTCATGCGAACGTAGTGAAAGCGAGTGCGCTCCGCCGGGGTCGATCGCTCGCTGAACGGCGCAAAGCGGCTCGCGACGCGCTCGACGGCCTGCCACCACCTGGGTGCATTTTCCGGCAGCCGGTAGGGCACCCGTTGCTTCGCTGGCGATAGCCGCCGTTTGACGACCACGAATCCAAACACGAAGAGGGCGCCGGCAATCGCCAGACCCAAACCGATGATGGGCGCCCCGGACAGCGCATAGAGAGCAAAACCGCTGATACCAGTCTCCCGAGCAAGCTCAGGAGAGAAGACAATCACTTCCCCGGTGTGAAGATAGCCTCCGAGCTGAACCTCCGCGGTGACGAGAAAGGGGGCGAAGAAGGGGTTGGAGATGTTGGACGCCACCCAGGCGAGCAGGGCATCGAGCTGCAAGAGCACGCAGATGGTGAGCACCAGCGGCGTGTGGCACCCAAAGATGGGCTGGCTCCCGATGAACAGGCCGAGCGCCACGGCCGCCGCAGCCCGAGCCGGTGACAGGTCGGCGCCTCGCAGCTCACGCCAGGCACGCCGCAACTCTTCGCGGAGCAACGACGGCGGACGGTCGCTCGCTTCGGCCTTGGCCATCAGTCCCGTGGTTTGACCGAAACGTATCGGTTGCCCCGTTCGTAGAATCGCCAGGGCTTGGCCACCCATGACCCGGCGTAATCGATGTTGATACGCGGTGAGCGTCCCACCTCATCGTGGTGGCCGAGGGCGAGCTGCAACTCAGGGGAGGCGCAGAGGTCGGCGCCGTAGTGGGAGCCGTCGAGCCCCAAGGCCGCGCAGAGCTTGCCGGGCCCATTGGTGAGCTCACCCCTTTCGGGCGCCATCCCGCGCCGCTCAGCCATCAGCTGCAAGGGTGGCAACGGCTCGACGGCCCGCACCAAGACCGCGTGGGGCTCGCCCACGCTGCCTGTGACGATGTTGAACGCCCAATTAACGCCATAAAGGAGAAACATGTAGACGTGCCCTGGGGGGCCCCACATGGCCTCGTTGCGCTCGGTGCGCTTGCCCTCGGCGCTGTGGGCCGCCAGGTCCTCGGGGCCACGATAGGCTTCGACCTCCACGATCCGTCCGGCCGCGATCCCCTCGGCGCTGCGGTGGACCACGATGGTGCCGATGGCGTCCGCAGCAACCTCGAGCACCGGGCGATCGTAGAAAGCCCGCGGCAAGGGCACCAGCATGTCGGGGTCGAGGGTGGTCGGTGCGTGGCCTCGAGCGCCTCCTGGACAGGTGTGATCAGACATCGATCCCGAGCTTCTTCAGGCGATAGTAGAGGGTGGTGCGATGAATGCCGAGCGCCCGAGCCACTTCAGCCTTGTTGCCCCCGTACTTGTCGAGGGCGCGGATGAGCTCACGGCGCTCGATGGCGTCCAGGCGGTGGCTCAACGTGACGCCGGCGGCCGGCGGCTCGGACGGCGGTGACGAGGGGCCCGATCGCTTGCCGGCGATCACATCCTGGAACATGAGATGGGGCCGCTGGATGACATCGCCTCGCGCCAGGATGGCGGCACGCTCGACCACGTTCTCCAGCTCACGCACGTTCCCCGGCCAATCGTAGGCCGCCAACCGCGTCAGGGCTTCGGCGGAGATCGAAGTGGCCGCACGGGCGTTGCGCTGAGCATATTTGCTTAAGAAGTGCTCGGCTAGAGGCCTGACATCCTCGGGACGATGACGCAACGGCGCCAGGGCGACGGGAAACACCCGCAGGCGAGACACCAGCTCGGCGAGCACCTCTTGATCCGTGAAGGCCTCGCCGATGTTGGGGCTCACCGACACGAGGAGCCGCACGTCTACGTGCCGTGTGGTCGTCTCTCCCACTCGCTCGACTTCGCCTGTGCCCAGCGCCCGCAGCAGACGAGCCTGAAGCGACGGCTCCATGCGCGAGAGCTCGTGCAGGTAGAGCGTGCCACCGTCGGCGAGCTCGAAGCGTCCAGCCCGGTCCTGATAGGCAGCCTCGGAAGATCCGCGCCGGTAGCCAAACAGCTCACGCTCCAAGGCCTCACCTGTAAAGGCCGCGCAGGTCACGCTCACGAAGGGCTTGTCCTCTCGCTGCGAGCCGACGTGAATGGCCCGGGCGACCACGTCCTTCTCCAGACCTCGCTCGCCTTCAAGCAGCACAAGCGTGGTCGTCGGGGCAACCTCGGCGACTTGGTTGAGCACGTTCTGAGTCGCCGCACCACCGCCGACGATCTGACCGAAATCGATGGGATCGCGCTGCTGCTTCTCCAGGTAGCCGGCGTACTGGGCCAGCTGCTCACGGAGCCGCCGGTTTTCGCGCAAGGTCACGCAGGACTGAATCGCCTGGCGGATGACCACGGACAGCTCCTTCGAGTCCCAGGGCTTCTGCACGTAGCGATCGACGGCGCCACTGTTGACGGCGTCGATGAGCACCTCCAGGTCGGCATAGGCGGTCAGCAAGATGGCGTAGGTGTCCGGATAGCGAGCCTTCGCCTCCCGCAGCAGCTCGATGCCATTCACCTCAGGCATCCGTTGGTCAGCCACGATGACCGCAGGCTCCAGAGTAGCCAGGGTGCTCAGCGCCTCCGGTCCACCCAAAGCGTAGTGCAGCCGAAACGACTTACGAAATGCAAACCGAAACGCGTCGAGGTTGTCCGACTCGTCGTCCACCACGAGCACGTCGTAGCTAGTCCAGTCGAGGTCCTTCATTTCCGCCCATCCCATGAGTACTACAGGCGGGTCCTCGTGCTAAGCTCCGCGCCGCCTGAGGAATCCTGACAGGAGTATCCTATGATTGACGATATTTTGCAGGAGCTTCGAGACAGCATCACGAAAAGCCTCGATGGGCTCCGCCGCGAGCTGTCGAAGGTTCGCACCGGACGAGCTCATCCAAGCATCCTCGATCGAATCCGGGTTGACTACTATGGCGTGCAAACCCCTCTCTCGCAGATGGCCAATATCGGCGCGCCTGACGGCAGCATGCTGACGGTCAAGCCCTGGGAGAAGAACCAGGTGCAAGCCATCGAGAAGGCCATTCGCGAGAGCGATCTGGGCCTCAACCCTCAAGTGGCCGGCGACTTCATCCGCGTTCCCATCCCGCCGCTGACCGAAGAGCGGCGCAAAGAGATGGTCAAGCTGACCAAGAAGAACAGTGAGGACGCGAAGATCGCCGTGCGACTGCACCGGCGGGACGCCATGGACTTCTTGAGTGAGGGGCAGAAAGAAGGCGAGATCCGGGAAGACGACGCCGATCGGGGCAAGAAGAAGGTGGAAGAGATCGTCACCGCCGAGGTCAAGCACATCGACAAGATCGTCGCGGAGCGGGAATCTCAGATCATGGAGGTCTGAGCCCCGAACGCCCGAGCCATCACCAGGGAGACTGCCATGGGCGTCGTCATCATCATCGGAGCCCAGTGGGGCGATGAGGGCAAAGGGAAGGTCGTGGACCTCCTTGCCGAGTCCGCTGACGTAGTGGTGCGCTATGCCGGCGGCCCCAACGCCGGGCACACCTTGGTCATCGGGGACGACAAACTGGTCTTCCGACTGGTCCCGAGCGGCGTGCTCCATGACCACACCGTGTGCATCCTGGGGCAAGGGATGGTGCTCAGCGCCAAGGTGCTCGGCGAAGAGATCGACGCCCTCACCGGCCGTGGCATCGATCTGAACAGCCGGCTCCACGTGTCCGAACATGCCCACCTGATCATGCCCTACCACGTGATGGTAGACGAGCTGCGTGAGGCCTCGACCAAGGGCACCACGATTGGCACCACCAAGCGGGGCATTGGGCCCTGTTATGAAGACAAGATCGGCCGCCGCGGCGTGCGCTGCGCCGACCTGCGAAATCTGATAGCGGCCCGGGCGCGAGTAATCGAAGCCATCGCCAACTGGACGCCCACCTTCCGGGAGCTCGGTGGTGAGCCCCCCGAGGTCGAGGCGATCATCGCGCAACTCGAGCAGCATGCCGCCCGTCTGACGCCCCTGCTGGCAGACGCCACAGCGCTCGTCGACGAGCTGCGACGAGCTGGCAAGAGCGTGATGCTCGAAGGCGCTCAGGGCACGCTGCTCGACATCGACCATGGCACCTACCCCTTCGTGACCTCATCGTCGGCGACGGCAGGTGGAGCCTGCACTGGCGCGGGGATCGGTCCTTCGAAGATCGATCGAGTGATCGGCATTTCCAAGGCCTACACCACCCGGGTCGGAGGCGGGCCGATGCCTACCGAGCTCGACGACGCCGCGGGCGCCCAGCTACGCGACCAAGGCGGCGAATACGGCTCGGTCACCGGCCGACCGCGGCGCTGTGGTTGGCTCGACCTGGCTTTGCTTCGCTATGCGGCGCGCATCAACGGACTCGACGGGCTGGCCATCACCAAGCTCGACGTGCTCAGCGGGCTGGAGGAGATCAAGGTCTGCGTGGGTCATCAGACACCGAGCGGAAGCTCCGACTCGTCCCCTGTCGGCCAGCTCGCCAACGCCAAGCCTATCTACGAAAGCCACCCAGGCTGGCAGGAGGACATCACCGGCTGCCGCAAACTCGATGAGCTGCCCACCGCGGCCCGTAACTACCTCAGCTTCATCGAACAGCAGCTGGACGTCCCCCTCTACCTCGTCTCCGTTGGGCCCCGTCGCGACGAGACCATCGTGCTGCGCGACGCTTTCGCCTAGCTCGAAACTCGAGCACCGAGCACGAGCACGAGCACGAGCATCGCCCCCTCGCCCTCGCGCCCATTCGTACTATGCTTACGTCGTGCTCCCGCTCCTAGCGCTCGTCGGAACCTTGGCTGCTCACGCGGACACCGATCTGGTCGCGGCTGCGGCAGCCTCGAGCCGACCGCCGGAATGTATGCCCATGAAGGCGGGCAAGAGTGGTGGGCGATACGCCCGCGCGGCCTCGGTGTGGACCTTGGCGCGCCATCCCAAGCTGCAGCGCTACTGCAACCTCTTGTCCCGAGCCCATGCGCGGCTCGACCGTGCCCCTGACGAGGCCCGCCAAGGGGCGGTCGCAGCGGACAAGTTGTTGCCAGGTCGGGCGGCGCCCCAGGTTGTGATCGCCCGCTGTGCGCTTCGAGACGGCGACATCAAGACGGCATTGGCGGCTTTCGAGCTAGCGCTGAAACGAGATCCTCGGGCGGTAGAGCAGCCCCTGGCGATGCACGATCTGGCGATGACCCGGTGGCGCTCCGGCCAGCTGGCCGAGGCCTTGGCAACCTATCGCATATTGGTACCCCGGGCGTCCCTCCTGCCCTCTCGAACCACTCGCGCCCGAGTGCTGCTCGAGGCGGCCCACGTGGCCATTGCGACGGCGGCTCGCAAGCCCGACCTAACGACCCGCCACCTGACCGAGGCGCTGGCCTACCTGCGCGAAGCCGCCCACGACCCCCACCAGGCCCACCGTCTAGACATCGCCCTGTCGCTGGTGCTGGCCTTGGATCGGGCGGGACGGCGCGTGCAAGCCAACGCCGTGCTGGCGGAACAACGAGGTGCTGAAGCCTGGGCTGGGCGCCAGCCGGCTGACTACCTTGCCGCGCCCGAGGATCTCGACGCGTTGCGAGCCTTGGCGCTGGAGCGAACAAGACCAGCGCGGGCGGCACAGCACTGGAAGCGCTATCTTGACGAGGTGGGCCCCAACCATCCGTTCCGCCAAGCCGCCAAGACGCGTCTCGCTGGGCTCGCAAAGCCGCAGCCCCGACGCCGCCGACCTCGATGACCCTCCGCTCGAAAACCGTTGCCGCCAGCACCGCAGTCTGGCTGCTCGTCTCTTCAGCTGCCCGGGCCGAACCGAGCGTTTGGACCCAGGCGGCTCGGCCTGCCACCCAACGGTTGGCTAACGCCCTGGACGAGGCCGACCGGCTCTTGAGCGAGGACCTGCAGCTGTGGCTGAACGAGCCCGCGACGTCGAGCCGCCGGGTGCCGATCCTGAACCGCGCCCGCCAAGCTCTCGAGAAGGTCGGGCCCGAGCACGCCGCCGACCCGGAGCTGCGTTTTCGTTTGGGGGAGGTCTACTACAGCCTATACGACGTGGAGGAGGACCGCGGTCGGCTCGAACAGGCCGCTGAGCACCTCACCTTCGTGGCCGGTGCCGTAGCTCCGGTGACCATGCGAGCAGAAGCGCTCAAGGATCTGGCCATCTGCTACGCCCGTTTGGGCAAGCACCGCGACGAGATCGAAACCTACGATCGCGCCCTGGCCGTCGAGCCCCACCCCGACTCGCGGGCCATTCTGCTCGCCAACCGGGCCGAAGGTCACATGGTGCAGGGAGACATCCTCAGCGCCGTGCGGGGCTATCGCCAGAGCCTCAGAGAAACGCCGAGCACGCTGGTGCATCGCAGCGGCGTCACCACGCTATGGGGCCTGGCCGTAGCCCTCGATCGGTCGGGGGATCTGCGGGGCGCTCTCGAGCACATCGCACAGGCTCGGGCCTACGATCCTACTGACCAGAACATCAACAGCCCGAGCTGGTTCTACGTCCCCGATTACGACGACAGTTGGTACGCCGCCCTAGGCCACTGGTCTCGAGCCCGAACGGCAGCCAATCGAGACCTAGAGCTCGACGAGTACCGCGACGCCGTGGCGGCCTGGCGCCGCTACCTCGACCACGCCCCGATCAGCGACCACTGGCTGCCCCTAGCCAGCTTGCGCCTGCGCCAGTGCGAGAAGGAGCTAGACGAAGCCCTGGCCAAGCCCCCGCCGAAAAGGCAGTGAACAACGCCGAAGGGCGGCCCAAAGAGCCGCCCTCCGTGTCCTGAGAAGGTCTCCTCAGAAGGTCCAGGTCGCGGCCATGCCAGCGCCCGTTGGACCGGCATAAGGAGCCAGCACTGGCCGTGCTGAGGCTTCCTCTTCCGCCGCGTCCTCTTCGTCGCCCTCGTCGTCTCCACCACCGCTGAACAGCAGCACGGCACCGGTGATACCGAAGGTCAAGGCAACGCCGAAGGACATGTCCGCAATCAGCGCGGCACGCTCGGCTTTGTCGGCTAGGTCAGTGAGCTCTGCGGGGGTAGCCGCCGGATCCTCGACCTGATCGTCGAAGTCACTCTTGGCGCCCAGAGCCTGGATGCCAAAGACCGTTCCGAGAATCACGCCCGCCCCAGCAATGCCGAGCGTCACGTAAGCCGGCACGTTCGAGCCGCCCTCATCTTCTTCGGGCTCGACCGGGGGGGTGGGCCCCACCGGAGGCGCTGCCGCAGCAGAGGGAGTCAGCGTCACGGCCAGCTCCCGCGTCTCGGCCCCGCGAACGTTGACGACCTCGGTGACCGGGTCGTGACCTTCGGCAGTCACCACGACCGTGTGCTCCCCAGCATCGAGCTGCAGAGCCGGCCCCGCGGCGGGCGTACCGTCCACCGTGATGACGACACCTGCCACGCCCTCGGGCATGACCTTCAGCGTCACCGTCGCCGGCAAGGTGGCCTCGAGATCAGCGATGCGCTTGTTGGCTTCGGTGATCCGGTCCGCGTATTTCTCTGATGGTTTGGACTCGACGAACGTGCGATAGGCAGCCACCGCTTCGGCACTCTTGCCGAGCTTGTCGTAGCAAACCGCAATCTTGTGCTTCGGCGCCGCTCCCGGATACAGCGTATCTGCTTCCTGGAACAGCGGCAGGGCTGCTGCGTAGTCGCCCTTCTTGAATACACCGTTCGCCTCTTTGAACTTGGCGATCGCTTGGCCCTTCACGTCAGCGGCCGCGGCAGCCGGCTGCTTCTTCGGTTGTGCATCCACCGGCACGGCGTGGGTCACGACCATGGTGCAGGCAAGCAGTGCTGCTGCGCAGACGCCGGTCAGACGGCTGATCTTCGCTCCCATTGGAACACCTCTCCCTCAAGATTGCGGAATCTTACTGTTGATACCGTGGCCAGCTGGCAAAACACAACCCTCGCACGCAATATCTCACGAACAATCGACATGTAGGTCTTTGTGGGCTCACCGGCTAGCCCGCCGATCCGCCTTTTTTGTTGGAATGACCGGCAGGGCTGCAGGCACAAAAGGCTGGGTCCGGAAAGAGATCGCCCGGTCGGCGTCAGGTACGTGGGTGATGAACAAGCCCACGAAGCTGCCGAACAACGAGTCCCCCGGACCGACGGTGCCCGCACCCTTAGGTCGGGACACCCACCGTTTGATGCGATCCATCATCTGCTGACTGAGCGGATTCACTTCGACGGCCACACCCATGAAGTAGCGCTGCTGAGGCTTGAGGCTCCGTTTGGCCACGATGGGCTGCCGGCGCGCCTCGGCGCAACGTCGCAACACGCCCTCGACGTTGACCGCAACGGTCTGGCGACCACGCCCGCCTTGCTGCAGATCGATTCGAAACACCTCATCCCACAAGTCGAACACGATGCGGCAAGTCTTGACGCCCAGAGCGACAGGTTGGTTGCCCTTGTCAGCGAAGACGTACGTACGTGACGCAATCACCGTAGGCAGGCCGCTGAGCAGCTTTCGGCGAATGGCGGGGTTCACCACGTCTCGGTAGCTCACCGTCATCGTCACCCAGCCACGATGAGTGGCGAGTTTCGCCTTGCGCCGCGAGAGCTTCTTCTTGGAGAGCGCTTCGGCAGGTTGGGCGCTCGCCACGGTTGGAGCGAGCAAACCGAGCGCCATCGCCACCCCTAGGAGCCAAACAAAGGGGCGTTGACGGCCGCGCCCCGCCCTCACTTGCGCCCACCCTCTCGCGCCGGCAGCAAGCCGAAGAGGTTGGAGAAGGCGACGGAAAAACCGCCGACGTAAGTCTCGATTCGAAGCCCTAGGTTGTAGGTGAGGTCGATCGGAGCCCGCGCGGCTCCCTCGTAACCTGTGGGCGGGTCCTCGAAATCGCGGCTGGTTGCCACTCCGTAGAGCCCAGCGCCGGTGAAGAAATCAATGCCATAGACCGAGCCGCGCCCCACGTAGAGCGGGATGCGGTACTCGGCTTCAAGCTTCGCCGCGTAGTTTCCGTAGCGCACCTCGACGATGTCGGTACCCAAGATGTTGGGCGGTTGCCGGCGGTCGGGATTGAGGCCGAGGATGCGATCCGGAAGCAGGTCGGTGTAGTCGCCGACGTAGAACATCTCGAAGAACGGCGCATCGCCGGCGATGGCCCCGACCTGACCTTCCAGACTGACCACGTGGCGCCATGGCAAGCGCCACCAGTAGGCCAGTGAGGCCTCGAGCTTCTGATAGCCGTAGCTCGAGCCAATGGGCTCCAGTCCCAGCGTGCCGCGGATCGAGCCCAGCGCCCCGCGAGTCGGCAGAAAGGGCGTGTCTCGGGTATCGTAGATCAGCGCAGCGTTGATCGTGGAGAGCACGCTTGCGCCCGGCAGGATGTCAAAATCGATCGGTTCTCGGGTGTTTCCGCGAACGTGGGAGGCGACCGTCGGCACCAGCGCTTCCACCCGCTCGAGGCCGTAGTCGAAGAGCACACGCGTCGAGGTCGACAGGTCGTGACCGGCACCGATGGTGCCGCCAAAACGGCTGTAGCTCACCACCGCATAGTCGGTGACCTCTCGCAATTCGAGCAGCGGGCTCTCGAAAGAGACGTCCTTGATGCCGAAGAAATCCCGAGCATCGATGTAATGCATCGATGACGTGAACGCCCACTCGCTACCGACAAAGGCGGGATCGGCGAAACGCATCTGGAGGGCAAACTGGTCGGCGGCCACACCGATGCCAGCGCCAAGTGTGATGCCAGTCCCAGCGAGGTTGGTCTCCGCCGCCTGTACGCCCAGATAGGGCGTGATGGGCTCCGAGTTACCCTCCGCATCCTCGTCGGCGGCGATCCCCATCACCACGTTCTCGACGATGATGGTGTTGCGCTCCTCCACGTCGATGACCAGCACCGCAGCGCCACGGCGGCGGCCCTTGCGCAGCGAGATGCGCACCGACGAGAAGAATCCCGTGCCAAGCAACCTGAAGCGCGTCAGCTCGAGCTCAGGATCGGCTACGTCGAGAACGTCACCGGGCTCGAAGGGGATGTAGCGCAGCACCACACGGTCGACGGTTCGCTGGTTGCCCCTCACTTCGATGCCATCGAGGGTGTAGCGAAGCCGGACCTTACCGACCTGTCCCGTGGCTTCGGACTCGCTGGGCGGCTCTGCCGCTCCCGAAACACGGGCGAGCGACGCCGTTGCGACCAGCACCGCCAGTGCGGCGCTCAGCCCTACCCGACGCCCATGGACTGGCACGGTCGGAGCATAGCTAGTTTCCGGCCTGAAAGGCGCTACGATCTCGCGCGCCCCTGGCGGGGCGAAGGGCGCGCGAGCCCTTCGCTAGCGCCCCCTCTTGGCCGACTAGCGTCTTTTCTCGGGGCCTTCACAAAGATACAGCGCAAAAACCCCGCCCCATCGCCTTCGGCGACGGGGCCCCACCCTAAAACCGCTTCGCGGAAAAAAAGGGGGTTTCGGACCGGGAACTAGGTCTTTTCCTCGCCGTCATCAGCCTCAGGATCGCTCTCCTGCCCGCCGTCGCTCCCCTCCCCAGCAGCGCTCGGCTCGGCGTCGTCCTCATCCTCGTCGTCGTCCGGCTCAGCTGCCTTGGCCGCCTTCGCCTCAGCTTTCTTGGGGCGCTTGCCACGGGCTCGCTTGCGGGCCTCATCCCCTCCCTTGGTCCGGGCCTGACTACGCTTGCGGCGACGCTCGCGAGGGGACTCTTCATCCTCCTCATCTTCATCCTCGTCGCCCAGCTGGGCCTGGCCTTCGGGCAACCCCAACGACATGGCCGTTTCCGGGTGTTCTCGAGCTGCCTTGTCATAGATCACATAACCGCCAGCCACGGCCAAGGCACTCGCCAGGCCAACGAACTGAGACGTGGATAGCTGCACCAACTCGGCCCCGGCAAAGGAATCCGGCCGGAACAAGAAATAGATCGCCACCGCGGGCACGAAGGCAAGCCCCTGAGTGATCCGTCGCACCGTGCTGTTCTCGACGAGTCGCGCGAAGCTCACTGAATAGCTGATGGCGAAGGCCACCAGACAGAGAGGGATCAGAATGTGAGCCGCCATCGACCCCGGTACGCTTCCCCGTTCGGGGTCGTCCCGGATCAGCTCGAGCAGGAACCGCATGAACCCATAGGCAAAGGTCGCCAGAAAGAAGATCTGTCCCCTGAAATGCTGACGCTTCCGGGCCCACAAGAGCAGCAAGAGGAGCGATATGCCGACCAAGGACTCATAGAGCTGCGTCGGGTGGACGGGCAGCGAGTGGGTCGCCGTCGGGCTGAGACCGCGGGTCTTGACATGCTCCACCCAGGCCGGCGCCCCGGCCCCGGAGGGCAGGGTCCCCTCGGCCCAGTGCGGGAAAGTGCCCAGTTTCTTCAGCCAACCCGGAGCGCCCTCGCTGAGGGGCTGGCCGAAATCACAACCGAACATATAGCAACCGATGCGGACAATCCCGAGGCCCGAGGCCAAGCTCGGCACGGCCACGTCGGCCCATGGCATCAGCCGGATCCCCTTGCGCTTCAGATAGACGAGCGAGCCCAGAAAACCGCCCAGAAAACCACCGTAGGCGACCAAACCGCCGCGGCGCATCGAGAACATGTCGCCTAACGAGTCGAACTCGTTCAGGTTGGTGAGGATGTAGAGCAACCGGGACCCCACCACAGCCACGATGGCTGTGATGACATAGTTGTTGGCCATCGTCTCGCGAGGCAGGCCGTCTCGCCTGGCGAGGCCGAGCGTGAGGTACCACCCAACCACCAGCGCCAGCCCTAGCATCACGCCGTAGCTGTAGATGGGAATCGAGTCGCGCTTGCCGATGATGGGAAGCTCCCAGCCCGGCATCGGGATGCGTAGCAAGATGGGATGCATGGTGACCTCCCACTTACGTTGGGAAATCGCTTTGGGCAAGTGTGACGACGCCGCGCTATCATCTCGGCGGTGACGAGGAGGCGGTACAGCGAAGGACAAGCATGGCGGGCCAAGGCGCGCCAACAGGCTGGTTTCCGCCAATTTACCTGGGTGCCGATGGCCCTCTGCCTCGTCGCATGCGTGCCCGAGGGACCGCCTACGGGTCGTGACACGCCCAAGACATCCAAGCCGGCGGGATCGGCCCGGCGAACCATTCACGCGGCCAAGCCCGATCCCCTGCTCACCGCCCCGTTCAAAGACGACTTCGAGCGCACCGACCTGGGCGAAGAGTGGCGCCAACTGAGCGGCGCCTGGCGCATCCGCAACGGGCGGCTCTGTGCCAAGAACGCCAAGAACCGCGGCGTGTGGCTCAGACGGCGCTTGCCCACCAACGCACGGATCGAGTTCGACGCCCAAAGTGAGTCAAGCGACGGCGACATCAAGGCCGAAGTCTGGGGCGATGGCCACAGCGGCGCCACCAAGGTGAGCTACACTGACGCCACGAGCTACTTGACCATCTTCGGCGGCTGGAAGAACCAGCGACATGTGCTGGCCCGGATCGATGAGCACGGAAAAGATCGACAGGCGGTGGAGGTCAAACCCGCTTCGGATGATCCGCGGGAACGTCGAGTCGAGCCAGGGCAAGTCTACCGCTTCAAGATCGAACGCACCGATGGCAAGACCATTGCTTGGTGGGTCGGCGACGTACTGATGCACGAGCTGGTCGATCCCAAGCCACTGACTGGCGAAGGACACGATCATTTCGGCTTCAACGACTGGGCTGTGCCAGTCTGTTACGACAACGTAGAAGTCACGCCGCTCTGAGCGAGTGACGGTGCCAGGTATGGACGACGCCAAAGAGATCCAGCGCATGCTCGACGAGCTCGAGCCGCGGGTCGAACGGCTCAAGTCGCTCTACCAGCAGTACTTCATGGGCATCGAGAAGATCCCCCCTGCCACCTTGCGCAAGGCGGTGGACCGGACTTTTTGGCAGCTGCGGCGAGTGCGCTTCAAGAACACCCGGATGCGCTTCAAGTTCCAGCAGGTGCTGCAGCGCTACAACAGCTACCAGCAGTACTGGGCGCGAATTGAGCGGCAGATCGAGAAGGGCACCTACCGGCGCCACGTCCTCAAGGCCGCGAAACGCTTCGGCAAAGAGGAGATCCTCACGGCAGCGGGCCGGGCAGCGGCCGCCGCTCTGCGACGTGTGGATGAAGAGCCAGAGAGCGAGCAGCCCCAAGTCTGGGAGCTGGACGACGAGGAGACAACCTACGACGGGAGCGACGAGACGCCGACTCCGCCTAGCGAGCGCGGCAGAATTCCGTCACTGCTGATGGCCGCTGTGCAGGACCACTCGGCCGAGCCCGACAGACCTCCCGCCGCCCAGCCAGCAGCCCAGCCTGCCGCCGGCTACCCACCAGCCCAGGGCTACGCCACCCAACCTCAGGCCCAGCCCGCCGCCCAGCCCGCCGCTGGCTATCCCCCAGCCCAGGGCTACGCCGCCCAACCTCAGGCCCAACCGCCGCCCCCTCGCCGACCGACGCCTGGTCAGGGCGTCCAGCACCCAGCTGCCGGCTACCCGCCAGCCCAAGACTACGCCGCCCAACCTCCGGCTCAACCGGCCGTCCCCCCTCCCGAGCCACCACCTCGGCGACCGCTGCCACCTCCTGCAGCACAGCGACTCCCCCCGGCGCCGCAACCGCCACCACCGGCCCAGCCCGCGCCGGCACCGAAGGCACCACCAGCCCGACCGATGCCCCCCGCCCGGCGGCCGCTGCCACCGGCACCGTCAGCTCAACAGCAACCGCCTCCAGCGCCTGCTAGACCTCCGGCACCAGAGCCCCCTGCAGCAACGCCCGATCCCCCCGCCGCAGCGGCGAAGAAGAAGGGACGGGGAGCCCTCTTTGGCAAGCGCAAGCGAAAACCGGCCGAAGGGCAGCCTGCCGCTGGAACAGTGGGTGCAGCCCCCAACAACCCGAAGCAGGGCACCGGGAACCGAGAAGCTCGCACCCGCGAGATCTATGACGAATACCTTACGGCCCGAAAAACCAGCGGCCAGTCCACCAAGGGGCTGAGCTATGACAAGGTGGCCAAGAGCCTCGAGGCCCAGACCGAGAATCTCCGTCGGAAGCACGGCAAAGACCGCTCGGTCGACTATGAGGTGGCCACCAAGGACGGTAAGACCATCATCCGGCCGGTGGTGAAATAGCCGACGACCTCTCAGCCACTTCTCACAGCGCCACGCGCCGTGCTGCTTTTGTCCTCGCAGAAGAGAATAGCGCAGGCCGTGTCTTCCGCAGACTGGATGCGCGCACAGAGCACCGCGAGGTCCTCGTCGACGTCGACGAGCTCGCCCTCCAGCGGGATCCCCGAGTCATAGCGGACCGCATTGAGCGCCACCCACAGGCCCTGATAATCACTGTGCCGTCGTAGGACGTCCCACTGCACGCGCTCGCCGCGCCCGAAGGCTCTACTCATCGGTCCACCTCTCTGCTCCGAGACCGCCCATCTGCGATGACCAGCCGAGAAGCCACCGCAGACGCTGCGGTCCTTCGAAAGTAGCGAGCCGTTTCTTCCAGTGTCAAGCCACAGCGCAATCCTCACCGGTGCGACTTGCCTAGAGTGCCCCCATGGCGCTTTACGCACTGGCCTCGATGGGGAAACCTAAGTCCATGGCCACTGCACGACCTTCAAGAGGAATCACGGCGCTAACGACACTCGCTGCCCTGGTAGGCGGGCTCTACCTCGTCGCCTGTTCCGGCTCGCAGCCCAAGCCTCAGGATGATTTTGAGCCGCCAACGGACGAGCCCACCGAGCCGGCCACGAACTTCGAGCCGACCGATGATCCAGCGGACGAGCCGGGCGACGAGCCAACCAACGATCCGCCGCCCAAGAAAGCCCAGCCGGCCAGCGACGACTACGACATAACGTACCGAGACTGCCAGGCCCTAGCAGGCACGTACTCGCGAGCCTGGGAGAGGGTCGAGCGCGAGAAGCTGGAGAAAAAGAACTTCAAGCCCAAGCTCTACGACACTGCCCTGAAGAACGTCCAGAAGGCCGCCCAAGAAGCAGGCGACAACTGGCTGGAGGAATGCGCAGGGACGGTCGGCAGCCCGTTCCTTTACAGTCGCCTCAAGTGCGCATTGAAGGCCAAGACGGTCGAACGTTTCAACGATTGCTGGGACGGAAAGGCCGAGTAGCCCCGCTCACTCGCAACGCCGGAAGGCCATCCCCTCAACCGCCGGTGCTCCGCCAGCTACACAGCTGAGCCCGCCGGGACAGATGCCGTCCACGGTGCAGTCGCGACTACAGACACCGTTGGAGCAGTAGCCGAAGGCGCAACTGGTGTTGCTAGTACAGGCCTGGCCAGGCTCGGTCATGCCGGTCGGCAAGCACAGGCCAATGCGCTGACTCGACACGCTCCCCACAGCCACGCAGGCGAAGCCGTAGGCACAGCCGCCCTGGTAGCGACACGAGTTGACGCAGGCGTCGTTGCTCGCCCCTTGGATAGTCGTCGGAGACTGGCAGTTGACGCTAGGCGCCGGCGGAATCGTAAAGCCGACGAAATCGATGTGCTGGGCGTCGTTGCACAGGACCACCGGGTTGGAGTTGTAGTCGCAGTGCCACTCGGTCGGTTGATAGCCTCCCGGCAACGGGCCAAAGACGTCCGCCGGGCGGCGACACAAGCCATCGCAGCTCCACGGGGCGAGCGGGACAGCACGCTGGGGGCAGTCCGCCGCAGAATTGCAGGCCAGCGTGCAGCTTCCCAAAATGAGGGTAGACGACAAATCGCAGGCTGCTGGAACGACGCAGGACGCCGTGTTGCCTTGCTCGCACAGCGCCTCGGCTCGGACGCATACGTGGGTCGCCGGATTACCAACGGGCATGCACCCCCAGCCATTCGGACAGTCGCTGCCGCTGCTGCAGGGGGCCGTGCAGTAACCAGGACCGGTGATGCAGCCATAGTTGCAAAGGCTCGGCTCGGTGCAGGGACGCCCACTGTCGTCGCCAAGACAATACTGGCCGGTGCCGTCGTCGATGCAGCGCGTGCCGGCCATACATTGGGCGTTCGAGCTACAGGGGAGCGTGCAGCGCTTGGTGCCGCTCTTGACCATGGCTTTGCAGCTGAGCGAGCTGATGCAGTCCCCGTCGGTGCCGCACAGATCGAGCTCCTGGCCAGTCCCACTGGCTGCACCGGCTCCGCCAGTACCGCTGCTGGTGCTGGTGGTCCCACCGGTGCCACTGCTCGTGCCGCCGTCCCCGGAGCTCGTCGAACCGCCGGACCCACCCGTGCCGCCGCCGGTGCCACTGCCACCAGAACCCTTCTGGCATTGACCGAGGTCCGTATTGCAGAAGTAGCCATCAGGACAGTCGAGCTCGGTACTGGCACACTCCTCCACACATTCACCCTGAAGGCAGTACCCCTCAGGACAATCACTGTTCATGGTGCAGTCCGGCGTGCCGGCACAGGCGCCCGGGGTCGTCCCGGCGATGATCACGCCAAGAGAGGACAAAAGGAGTATCAATTGGGTGGAAACGTCTCGAAGCCTGGGCATGGGTCTCCGTCGAAGGTATCACACCTCCGCCAAGCCAAACCGCCTCCGGCCCATCACCCTGGGCCGCGCCACCTTTCGGCCCAAGGCGGGGGGCAGCCAAGCAGCTCCTTACAAGCCCGTTTGCAGGCCGCCCGGAGCCGAATCAGGCCACGGTCTTGACGAAGCAAACAAGCTTTCACCTCCGCAGCTGAACTACGTTAGAGTGACCATCTAAGCGGGACAGGAACACGAGTTGAACGAGTACACGCGCCGCGAAGAGATACGTTGGACGCTCGCCACGGTGGCAGTCTTGGTCCCCGCCGTGGCCATCGCCATCGTACAGCTCGTCACGGCCGAAGGGCCGATGATCACCAACCCTGAGGCAATCAGGGCTGCTGACGAGGCCATGCAGCTCAAGGCCAACTACGAGACCTGCGCAAAGACGGCACGGAAGCTCAC
Source organism: Myxococcales bacterium (assembly GCA_030590865.1). Taxonomy (GTDB): domain Bacteria; phylum Myxococcota_A; class Polyangia; order Polyangiales; family Polyangiaceae; genus JAPYTK01. Next base: position 37,455 of record JAUVCD010000003.1, read on the forward strand.
CGATGAGGTGAGCGTCTTCGGAAGCCGCGCAGCCCAGGCCGAGAAGGACGCCGAAGATAAGACCAAGAAGCTCAAGAAGAAGAGCCGCAACCCAAGCAGAGTCAAGAAGGTCGAACCCAACATCCCCTGGTCGGCTGCAGCGCCAGTGCTGAAATATGCCCGACGGTTGCGGGAGGGGAAGTGCCGCGCCCAAACCGAAGCCGCCGCCGGCAAGCAAGACGATTCGCTGCAGGCCTGGAAGGCCATCCGCAAGGCAGCGAAGATCAAAGACCCTGGCTCGAAAAAAGAGAAACGGGAGGCAGCCAGAAAACTGCGCAAGTTCTTCAAGAATGCCCCCGTTGAGAAGCTTCAGGTGCACACCGATGCGGCAGCCGTGAAGCTGGAGGGCAACGTCCAGACGGCCCTGAGCAAACGTGCACAGGCCCTCATCCGAGCCCCCTTGCCCAAGGGACTGTTTCCCCGCGGTATGGCCATCGGGGTGGGCGTCGGCGTCGCCCTTGCCGCCCTGATCATCAGCTACATCAGCGTGCACTCAGCCTCACTGAGACGGGGCAAGACGCTGGTGTCACTGCGTCGCTTCGCCAACACGCCCGAAGCGGGCTTGCAGGCCGCCGCGATCGTGCGGCTCGCCGCTCACCACAACGGGGGCGAACCAGGCATGGTCGTTGGCTCGGCGCTAGGAGGGTTGGTGGCAGGATTACTGTCACCAACGAATGATCCGAACATATTCATCGCCGATCTGTTTGTGGCAGGCTCGATGGGTGGCCTGCTCATCGGACTGGCGGCGCAATGGTTGACCCGAACCCTGAGCGGCGCACGCAATTGGCGTGAGCGGACCAAAGAGCTCGGCGACGTCGAGAAGCCGACCATCCCAGTGGCCTTGATGCTCGGCGGCGTGACGCCTGGTCTAGAGAAGCAGTTCCTGCGCTATTTCGAAGCGCTGCCGGTCGCAGACGCCGCGATGGTAGTGCAGAAGCTGGCGGCCCAGGCCGAGGAACAGATCCTCGCCGCCGCTGACGCTGCCTCACAAGTACAGATGCCCAACGCCCCCATACCTGATGGAGCCACCCCCTGGGGCGGTCCGGGGGCACCAGGCGGCCAGATGCCCCCTGGAGGTGGTATGCCACCAGCTGGGCCGGTGGGCTACGGGGGCTAGAGCGGACGCAGAGGCTAGAGGCAGAGGCAGAGGCAGAGGCAGAGGCAGAGGCAGAGGCAGAAGCAGAGGCAGAGGCAGAAGCAGAAGCAGAGGCAGCGTCGGACTCGGACGCGGACTCGCTCTCGGACTCGCTCTCGGACTCGCTCTCGGACTCGCTCTCGGACTCGGACTCGGATTCTGTTTCCGCCCCCGCCTCTGATTCTGCTTCTGACGCGGTTTCTGTCTCTGCCTCTGATTCTGTGCGCTCCTCGTTCTTCTCCAAGGGTGCCACCGTGCTCGGCGCCGTAAAGGGGCGCTCGCTGCGCTCGCGCCCGGCGCTGCGCGCCGGCTGGCGCCCTTGACTGCGCCTGCGCGCGGCGGCGGAGGGGGTGAAGAACGAAGCACTGAAGGAGGGTCGTCATGGGGCTGAGAGTTATTGATGAGATCGTTTCGTTGGCTGTCGACATCACGCGGGTTGTTTGCGACGTGCGGGCGCATAACGGCGAGCTGGCTTCGCAGCTCGAGCGGGCTTGGTGTCGGGTGGCTACCAACACCGGGGAGGCGCAGCTTCGGCGGGGGGCCAAAGGGAACAACCGTTTCGACGACGCGCTCGGTGAAGCCAAAGAGGCGCACACGGCCCTGCGCTACGCAGCGGCCTGCCAATACGCCGACATCGACGAGCAGCTGCTGCAGCGGGTCGATGGGGTAGCGGCAGTGCTCTACTGCCTCGCGCGGCGTCCGCAGCGACGGTAGCCAAGGCCGTCCGGCCGCCGGCTCCAAGCTCGGCGGCCGGACCGCTGGGCGGCTTCACCGATTAGGCCGGTGGGCCTGCTTGTAGGGAGTGGCGGTGACTGAGTCGGGCCAGACCACGGAGCCGCGCTCATGGCCGGACAGTGCGGCCACGACATCCTGGTCCCCTATGCTTGCGGCACCCGCTCCACCTGCCCCAGCTGCGCCGCTCGCCGGATGGAGAACACCGCCGCCTGCCTCATCGACCGCGTGCTCCCCAACGTCCCCATCCGCCAGTACGTCCTCTCCCTCCCCTGGGAGCTGCGCCCCCTCACCCTCGCGAAGCCCGCCGTCGTCACCGCCCTCGGCCGCATTTTCACCGAGAGCGTCTTCGAGACCTACCGGCAGCGCGCCGGCAGCGACGGCATCGATGGCGCCCGCTGCGGCGCCGTACCTCGAGCGCCTGCTCGACGGCAGGCTCCTCGCCACCGGCCCGCGCCTGACTTGGGCGCAACTCCTCCAGCGCACCTACGCCATCGATCTCGGCACCTGCCCCCGCTGCGGCGGCCGCATGAAGCCGATCGCCCAGATCCACGACCCGGCGGTCATTCGCCGCATCCTCGATCACC